>NZ_BAABMF010000007.1:0-205515 GCF_050402865.1 Clostridium sediminicola | reverse complement strand
GCTCCCAGGAATTTAACGTCAATAACTCTATTCAAAATAATTTAGTTTCACTAGTTAGGGTTTACACTAAAAATATGAATATTCGTATATGTTTTTATACTTTTATAATACGAGGAATTTATAAATTTTTTCAGGAATTTCATATTTGTCAAATGCAGTTATATCAATACATTGTAGCGTTATGTGAAATATTTACACTGATTTATAAATTCCATCCTTCAGTGGTGAGAAGAAGCATATATAGCGTAAAGGTCATCGTAACAAACTTTAGAAATTCTTATTTATTTTTGTAATATATGCGTTAAGAAAAATTATTGTTTGAGCATGCGAGTTATAATTTTTTAGTAGATATTTAAGAAAATAAATTAGAATTTCTTAGTGAAGTGGAGTGACTTTCTAGCTATATATGCATTTGTTATTATCATTACTTAATTTTTATAAAAGGTTCTTTCTAAAACAGCAATCTAATAATTCTACTAGGTCTTCCTGCTGAACTAATCATTTTTTTACCTATAATCTCCATGTATCCATGCTTTTCTAATTTATCTAATATTCTATTCATACTTCGTGATGTAACTTTGAAGTGCTTGGCTAATTCATTAGAAGTGAAATTGTCTGTTGAGTTTTCACTTGCTATACAATGTAGTTTAAAGATAGTATTTATACTTAATCCGGTTTTAAATGCAATGTTATGAAAAATATCGTCTATATAAGATTGTTGCTGATTACTTTTATTTACGGGAGGATGAACTGGTTCGATTACTTCTTTTCCACCATAGACGACAAAAGCTTGGTTTCCTCCTTTTCTTTGAGCTTTTTTCATACCTAGATTTGCACTGTATTTAGCTTCTCTAGCAGTAATACCATAACCAATTCCAATGCTTATGGTACTTGAAGTATTCATAGATACATTACTCAAAAGGTCAAAATTTTCGATATTTTTAGTCTCAGACTCTAAGATACTTTTGGTACAAAAAAGGAGATATCCTCTAGCACCAACTTCAATAACAGTTGATTGAATTTTTTGAGCAAATAAATAGATTTGTTTGGAAACCTTTACTTTTTCAAGCATCATTTGATATTCATTTTCGTTAATTAATGAATATTCATTAGGTAAATCTATTTCTATTGATAATATAACAAGTTGACTTTTCTTATTTATTAAAGCTTCTTGTTTTAATTGAAAGGTATTAATAACTTGAACTACGGTATCAAATGTTGGATCTAAGCTTAAGCAGGGTATATTCTTTTTAAGAAGATTTTCATAGATAGATGATACACCTGTAATGCAACAGGAAACTTTATTATTATAGTAGTTCTTTGTATGAAATAATTCTAAGTTTTTAACAAATTCAATATCATTAATGTTTTGTTCCCAAGGATAAATGTCTAATTCACTATCAGTAATACCAATTTCATTGAAGACTTTGAATATCTTTTCTTTTTCATAAGAATCAATACTGATTTTAGAAATATCATACTTATGTACTAAAGAGGCTTTTAGCAATGTCCTTAAAAGCTGGCTATGGTCGTTATGGAGATAATCCCAGGGGATTGTAGGAACCATCTCATTGTTAATAATATCATAGGGTATTTTTCCAGTAAAAAGGATACCATCTAAATGTTCTTTTCTGTTTTTTATGATTTGAACAATTTCCTTAGTTTGAAATACAGCATTGAATTCTATAGTTACAATTTCAATTTCTTTAAAGTATGAATTTATAATATTACTGATTAATTTAATTCTACGTGCATGACCTAGTAATCCTAATTTTAAATACATTTGATACCTCCTAAAATGTTGGTAAGAATATTTCAAGACATAACAATTATATCTCAAGCAAAATAATAATAAAAGACATATTTAGGACAATATACAGAATAATGCAATAAGTGGTAAAATAAATTTGTGCTTAAGAAAAGTAAATCAAATATAAGCACTAAATGTAAAAATATAAAAAATGACATTTTTAAATTAGTTAAACTAGCTATGTATTTTACTATTAATTAATTTAAAGGAGGACAAATATTATGAAAAAGTATGTTGCAGAACCATTTAAAATTAAGATGGTGGAACCAATTAAGGTGACAACAAAAGAACAAAGAATTAAGTATCTTGAAGAGGCAAATTATAATACCTTTGCATTAAAATCTGATGATGTTTATATCGATTTATTAACAGATAGTGGTACAGGTGCTATGAGTGATAGCCAATGGGCTGGTATTATGAAAGGTGACGAATCTTATGCTGGCGCAAGAGGATATTTCCATTTAGTTGAAACAGTACAAGAAATGTTTGGATATAAGTATGTACAACCAGTTCATCAAGGTCGTGCGGCAGAAAAATGCTTATTCCCGCTACTTATAAAAAAAGGACAGCATGCTATATCAAATATGTTTTTCGATACAACTAGGGCACATGTTGAATTATCAGGTGGAAAACCTATCAATTTAGTATGTGAACAAGCAGGAAATACAACAGAATTTTATCCGTTTAAAGGAAATTTAGATATTGAAAAAACTGAAAATTACATTAAAGAAATGGGTGCTGATAAAATTGCTGTAATAGTAATGACTATTACTAACAACAGTGCTGGTGGTCAACCAGTATCAGTTCAAAATATAAAAGATACAAGCGCACTTTGTAAAAAATATGGATTGAAATTAGTAATTGACTCTGCTAGATTTTCAGAAAATGCTTATTTTGTTAAAACAAGAGAAGATGGATATGCAGACAAGTCAATCACTGAAATAACTAAAGAAGTATATAGTTATGCAGATGCGTTCACAATGAGTGCTAAGAAAGATGCAATCGTAAACATGGGTGGATTAATTGCAATTAAAGAAGATGAAGAATTATATAACGCGGTAAAAGGATTAGTAGTTCCTTACGAAGGATTCTTAACATATGGAGGACTTGCAGGTAGAGATTTAGAGGCATTAGCTATTGGATTAAAAGAAGGAACTGATTTTGATTTCTTAAGCTATAGAATAGGCCAAATTGAATATTTAGGCGATCAGTTAAAAGAAGCTGGAATACCATTCCAATATCCAGTTGGAGGACATGCAGTATTTTTAGATGCAAAAGCGTTGTTACCTCATATTCCTTATTATGAATTCCCAGGTCAAGCTTTAGCTCTTGAACTATATAAAGAAGCAGGAATTAGAAGTTGCGATATCGGATCTTATATGCTTGGTGTAGATGCTGAAACTGGAGAGCAACTTGAATCACTTAACGAATTTACACGTTTAGCTATTCCAAGAAGAGTATATACTCAAGCTCATATGGATGTAATTGTTGAAGCGCTTAAATCAATAAAAGAACATGCTTCTGAAGTGAAAGGTTATGAAATTACTTGGCAACCAAAAGTGTTAAGACACTTTACTGCAAAATTAAAACCAATTAAATAAGTTAAAAGAGGAAACTTTCTCGATTTTGGGGTATATGCTTCTAAGTAGTGTGTACTCCAGAATTGGAGAAAGTTTATAATTAATCTCAGATTGTAAACGATTAAAAGACTGCTTGGTATCTTATGACTCCTATGATTAAAGGGGGAACCCCTGGAACTATAATTTGGAGGGTGGAATAAATTTGAACAATTTAAAATTAGATAATGAACCAGAAGAAAGAGATTCCTTTACTAGTAAGACAGGATTTATTTTGGCATGTATAGGTTCAGCTATTGGAATGGGTAATATTTGGTTATTTCCATGGAGAGTTGGTAAATATGGCGGCGCTGCATTCTTAATTCCTTATTTTTTATTTGTATTTATCCTTGGAACAACTGGATTAATGGGCGAGTTCGCATTCGGGAGAACTACTAAAAAAGGCCCTTTAGGTGCAATTAAAACCGTATTTGAAGAAAAGAATTTGAAAGGAAGCGGTATTATTGGAACAATACCGGTTATAGGAGCAACCGGCATCGCTATTGGATATGCAGTAGTAGTTGGATGGATATTCAAATATTTTATAGCTTCATTAAAAGGTGATTTTGCTAACACTAATATCAATATTGGTGAGTATTTCGGTAATTTTGCTGGTACTACTAGTTCATTTCCATGGCACATTCTGGGTATTGTTACTACTTTGGTAATACTCGCAATAGGTATATCTAATGGTATTGAGAAAGTTAATAAGATAATAATGCCTGCATTCTTTGTTTTGTTTTTTATATTAATGATTCGTTCGGTAACATTACCAGGGGCAGAAGCTGGTATAAAGTATCTATTAGTGCCAGACTGGTCTTACTTGGCTAAACCAATAACTTGGGTTATGGCGTTGGGACAAGCATTCTTTACAGTTTCTTTAGGTGGTCACGGAATGGTTGCTTACGGAAGTTATATCAAAAAAGATGTTGATATACCTTCAGCAGCTATAAATACAGCATTCTTTGATACAATTGGAGCTATGCTTGCAGCTTTCGTGGTAATACCTGCTGTATTTGCATTTAACTTAGATGCCGCTGCTGGTCCACCATTATTATTTATATCATTACCAATGGTATTTCAACAAATGCCTTTTGGACACGTATTTTCTATTCTTTTCTTTGCTGCAATAATTTTTGCTGCAGTATCTTCATTATTGAACCTTGTTGAAGTTCCTGTACAAGCTTTGACAGAAAAATTTAAGATTTCAAGAATAAAATCAGTTGTTATTACCGGAGTTATTTTATTTGTTGTAGGAATTCCAATAGTTCTTAGTGTAGATTTACTAGGACAA
Source organism: Clostridium sediminicola (assembly GCF_050402865.1). Classification (NCBI taxonomy): domain Bacteria; kingdom Bacillati; phylum Bacillota; class Clostridia; order Eubacteriales; family Clostridiaceae; genus Clostridium; species Clostridium sediminicola. Next base: position 200,795 of record NZ_BAABMF010000007.1, on the reverse strand, counting down.
TGGATGGATGCTGTATCAATTTACCTTATACCTTTAGGAGCTACAATAGCTGCAATTACATTCTTTTGGGTTTATGGAATTGAAAGAGCGCGCAAACAAATTAATATAGGAGCTAAAAAACCAGTGGGTGAATGGTTTAATCCATTAGCTAAGTATGTATTTGTATTTGTTGCAGGGTTTGTATTCGTTTTAGGAATTATTTATGGTGGAATTGGTTAGAACATAGTGTAACATTTTATGGAGGGATTATTATGAAAAAGGTAATAAATACTGAAAAAGCACCAGCAGCAATTGGTCCGTATTCTCAAGGAATATTATTAAACAATTTGGTATACACTTCAGGACAACTACCTATCAATATCAAGACTGGAAAAATACCTGAAACAATAAAAGAACAAACAAGAAAATCTCTTGAGAATGTAAAAGCTGTTATTGAAGAAGCTGGATCAAGTTTACAAAAAGTTATAAAAACAACTGTGTTTTTAAGTGATATGAATAACTTTGTTGAAATGAATGAAATATATAAAGAATTTTTTACAGATAATTACCCAGCTAGAAGTGCTGTAGAGGTTGCACGATTACCTAAAGATGCACTTGTTGAAATTGAAGTCGTGGCAGAAATTGAATAATAAATAAACTTTTATATTAATGATTAATTATAAGAAAAAGCTTCGAATTTGTTATTGCTTTGAATGTGAAGATAATAATAACAAATAAGAGGCTTTTCTTATAGTATGAAACTATCATATTTAAAATAGAACTATTTTCATATGTTTCTTCTGTTTAATAAATAGAAATAATACTGGCTCATTAACAATATAGTTAATATATCTAATCAAACAAATTTTCTACTTGTGGTATATTAGCCATGAACTCTTGAGTAGAACTAAATGGCTGTCCTTTAAGCACCGCAAACCAAACGATCTCTGATAAAGTTGGGTGGGCATGGACTGTATTTTTTAAATCATCAATGGTCAATCCATGAGTTACAGCTAGAGTTAATTCATGGATTAACTCTGTTGCGCCCTTTCCAACTATACTTGCACCAAGAAGTACTCCATCATCTGATTTATAGATAAGTTTTATGCGGCCTTCAGGAGTATGTTCAATAACTGTCTTACCATTCATAATCATAGGGAAGATGATAACTTTTATTTGATCATATCTTTCATGAGCCTCTGTTTCTGTTAACCCTACAGAAGCAATTTCTGGTTTAGTATATACAACTCTAGGTGCCACTTTGTTATTGTATGGCATACTTTCAGGCTGCATCATATTTGTTGTAATTACCATGCTTTCATAGGCGGCTGTATGTGCAAGCATGAGTGTCGGAATTACATCGCCTGCTGCATAAATATGCGGTACATCTGTTTGTAAATAATTATTGACTTGAATAAAACCTTTTTCAACCTTAATGTCTGTATTTTCTAGTCCAAGATCATCCGTATTTGGTTGTCTCCCTACACTGATTAGGACTTTGTCAAATGAATCAACATCAGTATAACTTCCATTAAATGTACAAATAACTTTCCCTTCCACTATCTCTGCCTTCTCTATGATTGTAGAAGGATATATACTAATTTCTCTTTTGCTAAGCAAATCTTGTACCATTATACTGGTATCGACATCTTCATTTGGTATTATTCTAGGTGCTGCTTCTATTACGGTTACATCAGAACCATAACTTTTATAAATAGATGCAAATTCAAGACCTATTACACCACCACCAACGACTAGCAATTTCTTGGGAATTACATTATTATCTAGTAATTCATCACTAGTACAAATATACTCACCATCTATTTGAATACCTGATATTAATCTAGGACGAGAACCTGTCGCTATGATAAATTGATCACCAGTAACGCGTTCTTTAGAACCATTAGGAAGAGTTACTTCAACTTCATCATTACTAACAAAACGGGCATGTCCAAATACAATCTCAGCACTAGTATGTTTTTGATGCATACTACCTAGTTGGTTCACCAACATTTCTTTCATTTTATGAATTTGTACCATATTGGGTTCTATAGATGGAATTTCTACCCCAAATTCATGGGCTTTTTTTCCAGATTCAATGACCTCAGCCACCTTTACTAAGTGTTTTGTTGGCATACATCCTTTATTAACACATACACCGCCAAATGAGCTAGGATTCTTTTCAATCAAACATACTTTCTTATCGGATTGTGAAAGAAATGTGCATACTTCGATACCAGCGGGACCACTCCCTAAAACAACAACATCAAATTTTTTCATTATATTACCCCTCCGTATTGACTTGATTTTAATAAGATGATAACATAAGTGCCAAACAAAGCAACTACGCACTTTGTTGTTACCTAGTATCCTATTTGTTACCTACTACTATTTAAGTAACCTAGGTGATTTTGTGAAATATAGTAGATGCTTAAAGGTTAATTGTAAATACTTACTATTTTTAACTGCTTATTAAGAGACAAAAGGAGGTTCACATGGATAGATTTAATCAGGATTACGTACGTTTAGCATTAAATGTCATGGGGGGGAAATGGAAAGCTACGATTCTTTGGCATTTAAGGGATGGTCCCCAAAGATTTAATCAACTATTAAGAACTATTCCCAACATCACGAAAAAGATGTTGGTTCAACAATTAAGACAACTTGAAAATGATCAAATCATTCACCGAGAAGTCCATAATATTGTGCCACCAAAGGTGGAATATTCAGTCACTGAATACGGAGTAAGCTTATGTCCAGTTTTGCAAGCACTTCACAAGTGGGGAGAACAACATCAAGAAAGTATAGAAGTTGAAGCAAAGAGAAGAACTTAAGATAATAAAATTTCTATTAGGTTTATAATTTCAAAAGGTTATGTTATAATGACTTAAATACCAGAATTTGAATAAAGTTTAATAATGGATTTACATTCTAATAGTGTTAGAGTTATTAAATTAATAGCAAGGAGAAACCAAAGTGAAAGAATTGACAAAACGACAAAAGCAAGCCATTGATACGAGAAATAAATTAATAGAGTCTGCTGAAAAGCTTTTTAATGAAAGAAGTTATACAGATGTTAATATCATTGATATATGTAAAGATGTAGGGGTTTCGAAAGGATCCTTCTACTATCACTTTCCTTCTAAAATAGATATTTATCACAAATTTGTAGATAATAAGTACGAGCACAGTTATATTGATAAAATGGCTAATTATGAAGAAATGACATTTGATGAAAGAATCAATCAGTTAATTGAAATTATCTGTGATGTTTTGTTATCTACGGGTGTAGAAAATTTTAGAAACTATATTAGTGAATCAATTATGGATGAACAATTTGTTTCTACCTTACAGGACAGAAAAGTTATATGGATTTTTAATAAAATTATTACGGATGCACAGAAAAGTGGAGAAATTTCAAGTGATATTAAAACCTTGTTACTTACAGAAGATTTTTATTTTCTTCTCTTTGGAGTGATAGTAGAATGGGGTTTAAGGGGTGGTTCTCTTGATATTGGAGCCAAACTTAAGGAAAGAGCTAGTTATTTTACTGAAAAAATAAGAATATAGAAGTATGAGGAAACGTGATTTTAGGCCTCTTTAGTATGATATAAAATATACTAAAGAGGCTTAATTTATGCCCCAAAATCAGCAAATAAATTACCCAATTCCATTCTTTATTTCAATCCCCTTGCAGTTGGCATTGAGCCAATTTTTCTTTCATATAATCACCCATTTAAGTTAAATTGTTATTAATAATTGATTGTATCATTACTAGGAGGTTTATTGAATATCTAGTTCAATCATACAACCTGATATAAATTTATTGACAAGATAGAAAAACACTGATAAAATTAAAACATACCAAGGTCAGTGACTTGGGTATGTTTTAACGTTATTTAGTTTTCAAAGAAAAATTAAAGGTGTGAAAAGGAATACAAGCAATATAAAATTATAGGTGGTGATAGAAAATGATTAAATTATATCCTAGTTTCTTTAATGATGTTTTTGGACCAGTTATGCTAGGTGGATCTAGTTCACATTTAGCAGGTCCTCAGAGATTAGGTTTAGCAATAAATGCGTTAACTGAGGGAAAAAAAATCACCAAAATAGAAGTTATAATGGATTCTGAAGGATCTTTTGCTGGAACATTTGGGATTATGAGTGAAGATATTGGGATGCTTTCAGGTGGTCTTGGGATGCCTGTAGACGATTTAAGAAGAAATGATTGTCACCACATTGCCAAAGAGCAAGGAATTGAGGTGAAATTCACCAAAGGAGTGATGAAAGAATCTGATCACTTGAATTCAATGAAGTTTGAAATTACTACATCTGATGGAAAGGTTCACAGTATTGTTGGTGATTCAATCGGTGGCGGTATGATTCAGACTAAAAAGATTATGGGCTTTGATTACATTTATAATGGGGAATCTAATTTATTGATTCTCGTAAAAGAGACTCATGATGCTAATTTCATCGACACAGCGAAGGCACACCTAGATGGAGTTTTAGAGTGTAGCACAAGTTCTAATGAAAGTGGAACGGCTTATTTCTTTAAAGCTGAAATTATTCCGCCAATAGAAGAAATAAAGAAAAATTATCCAGATTGCCAGGTATATTTTATTCCTTATTTGTTACCTACACCTTTTACCGTACGGGTTAAGCCTCAGCTGTTTAAAACGGGAACAGAATGGGTTAAGTTGTGTAAAGAGACAAAAAAATCTATGCACGAAGTAGCTATAGACTACCAAATTGCTGCAACTGGTATGAGCAGAGATGAAATAATTGAACGAATGCGCTATTTATCTGGGCTTATGATTCGTCAGGTTGAGTGCATGGCTCAGGATGATTTTGGTGACTACTACCACTGCTATGGATTCAGTACGGATTTATATAATCGACTAACTAATTGGCAGAAGGAAAACTCTCACCTTCCTGAAGTTGTGAGAAATGCAGTTAAACATTATTTTTCAGTATTATCTATGGCTCCTGGAGTTCTGAATGTACCTGGTCCACATGGTGCTGGTGGTGGAGTAGTTATGTCTTCTCTTCGAGCAGCTCAGTTGGAGTATGGATTCAGTGAAGACAAACTCATTGAAGGTTTGTTAGTAGCAGCTGGATACGGTATTATTGCTTATGATAGAACGGAACCTACTGGTGAAGTAATCGGTTGTGCTGGTGAACAAGGGTTAGCACTTGTTTTTGCTACTGCTGCTTTAACGCATATCTTGGGCGGTAGTCCTGAAGCTGTAGAAAGTGCAGCTGCACAAGCTATGCAAGTTTCTATCGGTTGGCCTTGCGATCCTGCTACTGGTGCGGAGGGAGAACCATGTTTAGCTCGAGGGATGATAGCAGTGACTACACCATTTGTATTCGCTGAATTGGCTAAGGCAGGTATTATTTCGCCATTCCCTTTCCATGAGATGTTAGATGTCGTGGTTGATGTTTCTAAGAATTATGGTCCTGAACTATTATGTACGGGCAGAGGGGGCTGTGCTGCTTGTCCTACAGCCATAAAGTTAAAAAAACAGATAGGTCTTTAAAAGCAAATCAAAATAATAATCCTTTAAATAGGTGATAATAGGTTAAGTATTAGTAAAGACTTAGAGATACCATGTGAATTTGGATGAAAATATATTGATAAGAAAAAAATGACTAGATTACATTAATAGGAGGATAAGAATATGATTAAACATTACAAACCATCAGAAAGATATAGCGTTGCTACAATTCATAATGGAGTAGTCTATCTATGCGGACATTATGCTTCAGATTTAAGCAAAGATATCAAAGGACAAACAAAAGAAACACTGGAGGCTATAGACAGGAGTTTATCTGAATTGGGTACTGACAAATCCAAAGTGCTTTCAGTTATGATTCATATAAAAACAATGGATGATTTTGCTGAAATGAATTCAGTCTATGACAGATGGGTGACTGAATTTCCACCTGTAAGAACTTGTGTTGTAGGTGAAATGTTTTCCCAAGAGTGTTTAATTGAGGTGACAGTTACTGCAGCGGTATAGATGCTTTGAGGTTATAGTTAAATATTAAATTAATTCATTAGGAGGGTTTTTTTATGAGAAAAATTGTTATCAAAGGTAGAGTAATTGATGCTACAGGTAGAGATGCCATCGAAAATGGTGTAGTAGTTGTTGAGGATAACAAAATTGTACAGGTAGGTCCAAGGGAAGTTGTTGATATTCCAAAGGATGCTGAGACTATTGAGATTGAAGAAGGTACTATAATGCCGGGTCTTATTGATGCTCATGTTCACATGGGTTTAGGTACTGACAATGCAAGAAGAATGTATGATAAATCTATAGCAGAAAAAACTTGTCATGCAATAAAAGAATTAGAGATGTGCATAGATGCTGGTTTTACTTCTGTTAGAGAAGTCGGTGGTTTTCTTAACACTATAAAAACTTCTATAAAAGAGCTTGAGTATAAGGCACCACGTATAGCTTCAAGTGGACGTTTTATAGGTCAAACTAATGGCCATGTTGATATGTATACAAAGTTCCCGTTAGAAATGCAAGAGTTAACTGGTATGGGTACTATTGCAGATGGTGTAGATGAATGTATAAAAGCTGCAAGGATTCAGTTTAGAGAAAGGGCAGATTTTCTGAAAATTGGTACAACTGGTGGAGGAACATCAGAAGGTGACAAACTTAGCAGTTGTGAATATACAATGGAAGAAATTAGAGCACTTGTTCAAGAAGCTAAAAACCATGGTACTTATGTTGCCGCCCATGCTCATACTATTACTGGAATAAAAAATGCTATTAGAGGTGGTGTGAAATGTATTGAGCACTGCACAAAGATGGATGATGAAGCTATCCAAATGCTTTTAGATAATGATTGCTATTTTGTACCTACGTTCTCAGTTGGACAGTCTTATTTAGATGTACTGGATTCTATGCCATTATTTGTACAAGAAAAAGTGGCACAATTAGGTGATCCAGCAAGAGGGCTAAACATGTGTGAAGCTGCAGGTGAAAGATATGCTAAAGCCTTTAGAGCAGGAGTAAAGATGGGTCTAGGTAGCGATATACTAGGGGATCCAAAACTTCCATATGGCAAAAACGCTAGAGAGTTTGAACTTTTAGTACAATATCTGGGTATTACTCCTATGGAATCAATAATGGCAGGTACAAAGACAAACTCAGAGCTTATGATGATGGAAGATAAAATCGGAACTCTTGAAGAAGGTAAGCTAGCAGATGTCATTGTTGTTAAGGGAAATCCATTAGAAGATATTAGTCTTTTAACGAATACTGACAATATCAAAGTTGTAATAAAAGACGGAAAAATTCAAAAGCAGATAGCATAAGATTAACGACAGTGGAGATAATTTGGGTAGTACTTTAGTATTTGGTTAAAATTCTACCCAAATTTTTATGACAGAGAGAAATATTTATACTTATTTATCGTTTCAGATTAAAAAATAGAGTAATTGATAACTGGAATTATATTTATATTAGTAAAGTTTGAACTTAAATTTACGTAAGAAGAAAACGTTTATTCAAAAAATAAAGGAGGAATTTTATATGACAAATATGTTTATTGCACTTTTAATACTTGCGGCAGTATGGGGGATTGCAGAATTTATATCAATTAAAACAAAAGCATTTTTATCACTTACTTTTGTAGCTTTCGCAGTACTTTTAATAGGTTCATGGACTGGCTTAATACCAGCGGATATTGTTGATAAAGCTGGATTATCTACATTAGCAGTTCTAGCAATTCCGTTAGTAGTAGTACACATGGGAAGTACAATGAGTACAGAACAATTGAAAAAGGAATGGCAAACTATAGCAATCTGTGCAGGAGGACTAGTAACATTACTTTTATTTATGTTTACAATTGGAACGTTTGTATTAGGAAAAGAAACGGCTATAACGGCAACACCTGTTATTTATGGTGGCGGTCTGGCAGCAATAATTTTATCTTCAGTGCTTAAACCTCTAGGACTTGATCATTTAATTGGCTTCGCTTGGTTAATGGCATCAGTACAACTTTTTGTAGGAATACCTTTATCTTTGTTTTTCTTGAAGAAATTTGCTAAGAAAATCACAAATAATGATACAGTAAGTGAATTGGCAGTTTCAATTACTGCTGAGGGTGTGAAAAAAAAGGGAATCAAAACATGTTTCTTACCCTCAAAATACCAAACTACATTTATACTTTTAGCTCTTGCCACAGCAATAGCAACACTGGGTGTGTATTTAGGAGAGTATACAAATAAATTTGGTATACATCCATATATAGTATGTCTGATACTTTCATTTCTGGCTGTAAGATTTAGAATAATACCGTCTAATATAATGACAAAAGCGAATTCTTATGGTTTTTTAGTGTTTGGTATGTTTGTATATATTGGAATTCAGATAACATCAAGTATTACATTAGATGTATTTATTCAACTGTTAAAGCCAGCGGTATTATCATTTTTGATAGCTGTACCTGGATTAGCATTAGGTGCTGTTATCGTAGCAAAGCTTATTAAAGTGGATGCCTATCTTGCATTGGCATTAGTATATACTTGTATGATTGGATTCCCAACTACTATAATAATGGCTGAAGAGGTTTCTACTGTTTTCGGCAGAACAGAAGAAGAAGTAAATATATTAAAAGGTTATTTAGTACCAAAAATGCTTATTGGTGGGTTAGCTACTGTTAGTATATTTTCAGGTTTTCTTGCTTCAATATTAGCTAAATTTTTATAATTTATACTATAAATAGCAATTACAAAAAAGCTGTTTTTTAAGCTTAACTACAAAGTGTATGATTTTTTTATATGAATAATATACACTTTGTAGTTTTTATAATGAAGAGTTGGATAATCTATTCTTTACAAAAGGGCAGATGCCTTCCATTGCAAGAAGTACTATGAAAGATGCTACTACTTTTGAAAAGGCAATTTATGAACCTAAAGGTTCAGAATCAAAGCCTATAACAAATGATGAATTAGTAACAAAATTCTTCAACATAACAACACCAATCTTTGGAGAAGAAAAAGCTAAAAAGTTATATGATTCAATTATGTCTATAGAAGATGTTGAGAATATCAAAGAAATGATTAAAGATATTTATCATTCATAAAAGCAATAATTTCATTATAAATACACTAGTAAATGTGATAAAGAAAACAGCTAATTCTAATATTGAATAGGAGTTAGCTTGTTTTGGCTGTTTTAGGATGTTTGTTTTTGGTTAAAAACTTCCAAAATTGAATTGAAAAGGACCTGAAAAGGAATATTGAAATATGAATTACAATATTCTTACAGAACCAATCCATTTAATTCTTCTTTTAGGATATCAATATATGTTTGAGATTCCATACTCATGGGATGATTCGTACTATGGATATAACCGATGTCTGAATAAACATCAGTCTCGTTAGCAATTTTACATTTCAAGTCCCTGTCAAATACTACAATTTTATTGTCGTGATTTATAAAATTCAACTCATCGGGAACAGATGTATCAACAATCTTATTATAATAGTTTTCTCTAAATTGGACTAATGGGTATTTATGTAGTTTAGAAAAGAATAAATCTTTATGTTTTAATATGGGATGACTTTGTCTTATGTAAAAATATCTGGAGAGCTTTCCAAGAGATGTATAACTTAGGTTCCTGTCTTTTAGATAATAAATAAAGTTCTCCAGTATAATTGTTACAATAATAAAAATTCCTAAATCAGCTTCTTGTTTATATACTTTATCAATGACAGCAATACCCTGTGCGTTGATTAATTCAAAATTCAAGTTTTCTCTATTGCAGTTCAATCTTTGTGATTTGTACACCGCGATTAGTTCTTTTAAATATAGTAATGCCCAATTCAGTTTCTAAATCTTTAATGGCATTACTTAAACTTGGTTGGGCTACAAATAGTTTCTGTGCTGCTTATGAAGAAGATATAACTTTTGCAGAGATGAATGAAGTATATGCTAGTTATTTTGAGAATAAATTCCCGGCTAGAATAACAGTAGAAACAACTAAAATATAGGCTGATTTAGGAGTAGAAATTGATGCTGTTGCAGTTACTAAATAATTGTAGGTTATAACTAAAATATTAAATATATCAATAAATTAGAGGAGGATATTTTTGATGAAAAAAATTGTAATTAAAGGTAGAGTAATTGATGCTACAGGAAGTGACGCCATCGAAAATGGTGTAGTAGTTGTTGAGGACAATAAAATTGTACAGGTAGGTCCTAGCAAAGCTGTTGATATTCCAAATGATGCTGAGATTATTGAAATTGAAGAAGGAACTATAATGCCGGGTCTTATTGATGCTCATGTTCACATGGGTTTAGGCACTGACGATGTAAGACAAATGTATGATAAATCTATGCCAGAAAAAACTTGTATTGCAATAAAAGAATTAGAGGCGTGCATAGATGCTGGTTTTACTTCTGTTAGAGAAGTTGGTGGTTTTCTTAATACTATTAAAACTTCTTTAGAAATTCTTGGGTATAAGGCACCACGTATAGCTGCAAGTGGACGTTTTATAGGTCAAACTAATGGTCATTCTGATGCGTATAAAGGTTTCCCGTTAGAAATGCAAGAGCGAACTGGTTTAGGCGCTATTGCAGATGGTGTAGATGAATGTATAAAAACTGCAAGGATTCAGTTTAGACAGGGTGCAGATTTTCTGAAAATCGGTACAACTGGTGGAGGAACATCACAGGGTGACAAACTTAGTAGTTGTGAATATACAATGGAAGAAATTAAAGCATTTGTTCAAGAAGCTAAAAACAATGGTACTTATGTTGCCTGCCATGCTCATACTATTGCTGGAATTAAAAATGCCATTAGAGGTGGTGTGAAATCTATTGAGCACTGTACAAAGGTAGATGATGAAGCTATCCAAATGCTTTTAGATAATGATTGCTATTTTGTACCTACGTTCTCAATCGGACAGTCTTACTTAGATGTACTGGATTCTATGCCATTATTTGTACAAGAAAAAGTGGCAGAATTAGGTGAGCCAGCAAGAGGGCTAAACATGTGTGAAGTTGCAGGTGAAAGATATGCTAAAGCTTTTAAAGCAGGAGTAAAGATGGGTCTAGGTAGTGATTTACTAGGGGATCCAAAACTTCCATATGGCAAAAACGCTAGAGAGTTTGAACTTTTCGTACAATATGTGGGTCTTACTCCTATGGAAGCAATTATAGTAGGAACAAAAAATAACTCAGAGCTTATGATGATGGAAGATAAAATCGGAACTCTTGAAGAAGGTAAGTTAGCAGATTTGATTATTGTTAAGGGAAATCCATTAGAAGATATTAGCCTTTTAACAAATCCTGACAATGTTAAAGTTGTAATAAAAGACGGAAAAATTCAAAAGAACATAGTATAAGTTTAACATAGTAATTAAATTAATTATGATGAGAGGTGAATTCAATTGAGTGAAAATTTGAAGAATAAAGATTTGGAAGTTACAAGATTGATCAGTGAATATGCTTCAAATGTAAAATATGAAGATATTCCTGCACAGGTTATTGAGTTTGCAAAACTATTAATCCTTGATTCAGTAGGAAATTCAATTGGTGGTCAATTGCTTGAACCAGGACAAAAAATAAATAAATATTACTCTGCAATGGGTGGAACCCCTGAAGCAACTGTTTTATCAACAGGTGAAATGCTACCACTAAATAATACGTGTTACATAAATTCTTATTTATCAAATGTACTGGATTATGATGATGCCTATAAAGCTGTAGGACATCCAGGTTGTACCATTATTCCACCGGCCATAGCTGTTGCTGAACACCGTGAAAAGAGTGGTAAAGAGTTATTAACTGCTGTTATAACTGGTTATGAAACAAGTATTAGAGTTGCACAAGGAATTTCACCATCAGCGGAAAGAATGCCAAAGGTTTGGGGTACAACACAACATCAAATTTTTGGGACGGTTATTGCTGCAAGTTCTTTACTAGATTTAGATGTTCATCAGACGAAAAATGCCATTGGAATCGCTGGTTATCATGCTGTTCAACCATTTGGTAATAAGGTTGGTATGAACCCAGAAGAGCGACCTGTATCATGGATGAAGAACAACTACGGTTGGGCATCTATGGGAGGTGTAATGGCTGCAGTACTTACAGAGAAAGGATTCATTGGTCATAAAGCTTTCTTTGATGGAGAAACAGGTTTGTGGATTATGGCTGCTTCTGACCAATGTGATTTTGAATTAATGGTTAGTGGTCTTGGTGAAAAGTATAAGATCATGACAACTGAATTTAAGCCATATGCATGTTGCAGGTGGGCTCATTCTGCTGTAGAAGCAGGTGAAATCTTAATTAGAGATAATGAAATTAATGTAAGTCAGATTGAAAAAATAGATATGGAAGTATATGCAATGGCAGCAAATTACTTGCCTGAGAAAAAACCAATAAATGCCTTTGAAGCTCAATTTAGTTTGCCATATCTTTTTAGTATTACATTGTATGGTAAATCACCAGCATTAGGGCTAAAAGAAGAAGATATTACAAATGAAGAGATTTTAGCTCTTTCTCAAAAGCTAAATATAACGGTTAATGAAGAGTTGGATAATCTATTCTTTACAAAAGGGCAGATGCCTTCAATTGTAAGAATCACTATGAAAGATGGTACTACTTTTGAAGAGGCAATTTATGAACCTAAAGGTTCAGAATCAAATCCTATAACAAATGATGAATTAGTAACAAAATTCTTCAATATTACAACGCCAATCGTTGGAGAAGAGAAAGCTAAAAAGTTATATGATTCAATTATGTCTATAGAAGATGTTGAGAATATCAAAGAAATGATTAAAGATATTTATCATTTATAAGATGTGATAAATAAAGGAGAAAATAATATGAAAAGAATTGCATCAATTTTTATTAGTCTATGTTTGTTGTTTTCAATGACAGCTTGTGTAAAAAATAATCCTACTATCGTATCCCCAGATGATGCCGCAGACAAAATCTTATATGGCGGAGATATTATCACAATAGATGAGAATTCACATAACGCCGAAGCTGTCGCAATAAAAGCCGGAAAAATAATAGCACTAGGTAAAAAAACTGAAGTCTTCAGTTTTCAGGGAGATAATACGGAAATGCTTAACCTTGAAGGAAAAACGCTACTTCCTTCATTTATAGATTCACACAGTCATATAAATAATGTTTCAATAACGGTGGATATGGCGGATCTTTCAAGTCCACCTGTTGGTAATATGAATAATATTGCTGATATCAAAAATAAACTTAAAAAGCATATACAATCAAGACAATTTGGGAATGATGAAATAATTTGGGGCTTTGGATATGATGATAGTTTATTAGAGGAAAAAAGACATCCAAATAAATTTGATTTAGATGAAGTTTCGACTGAAAAGCCTATTGTGGTGTTGCATATTTCAGGTCATGTAGGTGTTGCAAATTCACGGGCTTTAGAAATATTCGGCTATAATTCGGAAACTAAAGACCCCGCGGGTGGACATATCGGGAGGGTTTCAGGAAGCAATGAACCCAATGGTATTTTAGAAGAAACAGCTGTATATATGGCATATGGGGCATTTCCAGCTAAAACAATAGAAGGATTAGTTAAAGCTCAGGAATATTATTTGAGTCATGGTATTACGACTGCTCAAGAAGGAGCAGCATTTAAAAATGATATTGAACTTTTAGCAAATGCTGCTAAAGAGAAAAAAATGAAAATAGACATTATAGCTTATTCTCATTTCAGTAATAACAATAAGGAGTACTTGTTACATCATAAATTACCAGTTGGTAAATATCAAGATGGTTTGAAACTTGGTGGTGTAAAATTAACATTAGATGGTTCGCCACAAGGTAAAACTGCCTGGTTGACAGAACCCTATTTTGTTGTACCGGAAGGAAAGGATGCAGATTATAAAGGATATCCTACGATGACTGATGAACAAGTAGAACAATTCGTTAAAGAAGCTTTTGAAAATGACTGGCAAGTTTTAGCACATGCAAACGGAGATGCTGCTGCAGATCAATATATAAAAGTAATTGAAAAAGCTTCACAAACTACTGGTAAAAAAGATCTTAGACCAGTTATGATTCATGCTCAAACTGTAAGAGATGACCAATTGGATGAAATGAAAGAACTTGAAATTATCCCTTCATTTTTTAATGCACATACTTTCTATTGGGGGGATTGGCATATTAATTCAGTTTTAGGAAAAGAACGAGCTTATAGAATCAGTCCAGTTAAATCGGCTTTAGACAGAAATATACCATTTACTCTTCATCAAGATTCACCTGTAATACCACCTGATATGTTGTATAGTATTTGGTGCGCTGTTAATAGAACTACTAGAAGTGGTGAAATAATTGGACCTGACCAAAGAATTTCTGTTATGGATGCAATAAAGGCAGTAACAATAAATGCAGCTTATCAATATTTTGAGGAAGACACAAAAGGATCAATTAGTATAGGAAAAAATGCAGATTTAGTAATTTTATCTCAAAATCCTCTTAAAGTTGATCCTCAAGAAATCAAAAATATAAAAGTGGTAGAGACTATTAAAGATGGAAAAACACTTTTTAAGAAATAGTGTTTCAATAAAAATGCTTAAACGGTGATAAAGAAAACAGCTGATTCTTATACTGGATAGGAGTCAGCTTGTTTAAGTGATTATGTTAAATAAGTATTAAACTAGATTGGGGTGTTTATATTTGAAACTTTTAAGGCAACTAGGTATTGTATTAAGTATTGGATTTTTAGGTGAATTTCTTAGTAAAACATTTCATCTTCCCATACCAGGAAATGTCCTTGGAATGATTATATTATTATGTCTTCTTTCCTTAAAAATTATTAAAGTTGAAATGATAAATGATATAAGTGATTTTTTGCTAAGTTATTTGCCTTTCTTTTTTATACCAGCTGGAGTTGGGTTGATTTCTAGTTTTCAATTACTCAAGGGTAAGTGGGTGGCTATTATACTACTATGTATAATTACAACTATTATAGCTATTGTTGTAACAGGATTAACTATCCAATTTGTAAAAAGGAGGCTAAAAATATAATGGAAATATTAGATACGCCACTGTTTGGAGTTGTTATATCAATAGTAACTTTTGAAATAGGAGGAATTATATATAGAAAAACAAAAAATGCTTTATTTAACCCTTTTATTATTAGTGTAATTTTAATTATACCCTTCCTTCTTGTATTTGATATACCTTTAGAGATTTATAATAAGGGTGGGAGTCTAATATCCTTTTTCTTAGGTCCTGCAACAGTTATATTGGCAGTTCCGTTGTATAACAAGTTTAAAGTTTTTAAAGCTAATGCATTACCAATAATTATAGGAATAACTATTGGTTCTGTTGCAGTGGTTTTAAGTGTGTCAATTTTCTCGAAATTGTTGGGTTTATCTGATGGTATATTAAGGTCATTAACTCCAAAGTCAATAACTTACACCTATAGCTCTTGAATTATCAAAACAGATAGGAGGTATTCCTGCTGTTACAATAGCAGGCCTTATAATTACAGGTATATTTGGAGCTACTAGTGGACCTATTATATGTAAAATCTTTAGAATTAAAGATAAAGTTGCTGTGGGTGTAGCAATGGGTACAGCAGCACATGCCATAGGAACATCAAAGCTATTGAAATGGGAGAAACTGAAGGAGCTATGAGTAGTATTGCTGTAGGAATAGCTGGATTAGTCACAGTAATATTAGCTCCATTAATAATTAATTTTCTGTAAGAAACATATAAGAAAGGATATATATAGTATAAAACGAGTTTTATCAAAAAAATGGGTTAACAATTTGGTTCATCAGGAGTGATGCTATGGTTTCAGAATTGTTGAATAAGATGAGATTACTAAATAAAATACTACACAAAACGGGAGCTGAACCTGTAGTATTTGAGGATATATGTGATACTCTAAGTTATGTATTAGGAAGTAATGTTTATATTATAAGCAAAAGAGCTAAAATACTTGGATATACTTTTAATAATGTAGAATGTGAAAGTATAAAACAAAAGGTTCTAAAGGAAAAGAAATTCCCAGAATATTTCAATAATAGGTTTCTGTCTATAAATGAAACTTTATTCAATATTGAAAACCACGGAAAATCATCTTTTAATAAAACTAAACCTGCTGAAATTGAAGGTAAGTTATCTACTATTGTTCCTATTATAGGTAATAGAGAAAGATTAGGGACTTTATTATTAACAAGATTTGAAAAACAATTTGATGAGTGTGATTTAATATTAGCTGAGTATAGTGCAACAATAGTTGGTATTGAAATTCTAAGAGCTAAAAATGAACAATTTCAAGAAGAAACTAGAAAGAAAGCAGTAGTTCAAGTAGCACTAGGTACATTATCATATTCTGAACTTGAAGCAGTAGAATATGTATTTAATGAATTAAACGGCACTGAAGGACTAATAGTGGCTTCAAAAATTGCTGATAAAGTAGTAATAACAAGGTCTGCAATTGTTAATGCCCTAAGGAAATTTGAAAGTGCTGGAATAATAGAGTCAAGATCTTTAGGTATGAAGGGTACATATATCAAGATATTGAATGATATATTGTTAGATGAATTAAAAAAAATAAAAAAATAGGAAGAAATTATTCTAAAGGATACTGATAAATAAAGCAAAACTTGTTTTAGATGAATGTGAATCAACCAACTAGTGTATATATTACTTTGGCTGTATACATTGTTGAAATACATGTATATAATGGTTAAATTTATAATGAAGGGATTATAAGTTTTAAAAGAGAATTTTAGTAATGAAACAAGAGGCAAAGTGCTTTATGGAGGCTATGCCTCTTGCTATTTGATTTCTAAGGAAAAAGAATGTTACTCTTAATCTTTAAGGTATGACAAGATTGTAGGCACATATAACAAAATTAGAACAAGGATAGGCACATTAATTTATAAAAAAGGAAACATATGGTATAATAAAAATGTTGTATTGTATATTAAAGAAAGTGTTTTCATTTTTAAAGGGAGTATTTTGCTCTTTTGCCATTAGAGAATAATTAAATATTGCTATAGAATAAGGAGTGCTGAAAATTGTTACTTAAAAGATTGCTAATTACTTATATACTAATAATAAATATGGCATTCTTTGTTATTGGAGCAATTGTTTTTAATATTGTACAGAGCACAGTTAAAGAACAGTATATTTATTCAAATGAATTGATTTTAAATAATGGAGTTGATTTATTTGCTGAACTTTTGAAAGAGAATAAGGATGAATTATTAGATATCGCCATAGATAATATTGTTCAGGATGAACTAGACAAATTTATTAGTGGAAATAGAAATATTATAGATATAGAAGATTATATTAAAAAGTCTTCGAATTATAAAAGAGAATTACAAAAACATGGATCTAGAATAGAAATATTTCCTATTGGTGGACAAGATATTTATATATTTAGCAGTAAAGAGAAGATGTATATACAGGCAGAAAAGCTGCCATGGATAGATTTAACAGTAAAAAAAGATGGAGCAGTTTTAATGCAAAAAGTTGAATGTGAGAAGAAATCATATATAAGATTGTCTATGGTTATAAGGAGTATGAAACGTTGGCAACAGACAGCCGTCTTAGCTGTATATATTAATACTGATGTTTTATTTTCCTTATTTTATAATACAAAACTTGCAAATAATCACATGCCATATCTTGTTGATGACATAGGCAATATAGTAATTCCTTATGGCAATTATTATAATTTAAGAAAAGAAGATTTGTTATCTAATAAAAATGATAGGTGGATGCAAAATGGAAATGTTATTATTAATAAATCAATAGCTACAACGGATTGGAAACTTATCGGAGTATTACCTAAAAATGATGTTATGAAGAAATATAAAGATATTTTATATACTTTTTTAATAGTTGGGGCTATAGTTGTGATTATTTTAATGATAGTGTCAGTATATTTTTCTTATTGGATTATAAACCCTATTAGAAAATTATCAAATGAAATGAATAATGTGGAACAAAATAAGTTTAAAATTCTTTCTATTGAAAAAAACTACCCAGAGGAAACAAAACAATTATATAGACAGTTTAATTTTATGATTAGAAGGATAAATACTCTTATTCAAGAAGTTTATCTTGGGAAAATAAATGAAAAAGAAGCGGAACTTCTTGCATTGCAACAGCAGATTAATCCCCATTTTTTATATAACACATTGGATTCTATTGCTTGGAAGGCCATTGAGTATGGTGCTGAGGATATAAGATATATGGTGATGAGCCTTGCCAATATGATGAGGCATTCATTAAATGGAGGAAACAATTTTATTTTAGTTAGAAACGAATTAGAACAAGTTCGTAATTATTTAGCAATACAAAAAATTAGACATGAGAATAGAATTATTACATCAATTAAATTTGATGAAGAAGTTATGGATTATAGAATTATAAAATTAATAATTCAACCACTTGTAGAAAATGCTATAAAGTATGGGTTAAGAAATGAAAGCAGAAGTTTTTCTATAAATATAGATATTATTGTGGAAAAAAAAGATAATAATTTAGTAATAAAAGTTATTAATGATGGAAATAAAATTGATTTAGAAAAAATTGAAAAGCTATTAAACTTGGGGACAAATGAAAAATCCAAACATTATGGATTGCGAAATGTTAATGATAGATTGATAAATAAATTCGGAGAAGATAGCAGGTTAAATATTTATGTTGAAAAGGCAAGGACTGTAGCGCAGATAATAATTTCTATTAGTTTATTACAAAAGGATGATCATGATGATGAATATTAATGTGTTGATTGTGGACGACGAAAGAATTGTAAGAGAAGGTTTAAAGAAATATGTAAATTGGGAAAAGTATAATATGAATGTGATAGGTACTGCTGCTAGTGGTATTGCTGCACTTGATATTGTTAAAAACGTTAAGATTGATTTGGTTATTACAGATATCCATATGCCAGATATAGATGGAATGGAGTTAGTGTCCTGTTTGTCTGATATGAAGGAAAAACCTTTTGTAATTTTAATTAGCGGTTACAGTGATTTTAAGTATGCACAGACTGCATTACGTACGGAGATAGTGCAAGATTATATTTTGAAACCTTTGGATTTTGATCAGTTGTATAAAACACTTATCGGGGTGATGGAAAAAATCATTCAAAAAAATAGCAATGTATCATTTCCAATACTTGATAAAGATGAGTGGGAGCTATTTTCAAATGTGAGTAGAAATAATGTAGTAAATAATCTTTATGAAATTATGTCAAAAATCGAAGTGGCTGAAATTGAAGAAGCAATAAAAATGTTTGATTTTGCTTTTTGCAAATTGATTGAGGATAAAGTGTCAAGGAATTTTATTGCAAGATATTGTATTGAAGTGGCATTGAACACATCAGAGCTTGTTCTTGGTAAAGTTGAATCTAAAAAATTGTTAGAGAAAGACCCCATAACTTATATAGCTACACTAAAGAATATTGATGATATGAGAAAATATGTAATAAATATATTGGAAACAGCTGATTCAGCACTTAATAGAACGGGAAATGATAATATTTCACCTCTTATACGATCGGTATTGAAATATGTTAATAAAAATTATAAAGATAGCAATATAAATCTTAATATGATTGCTGCTAATCATAATGCTTCTCCAAGTTATATGTCTACAAAATTTAAAGAACAAGTAGGTGTTAATTTTATAAAATATTTAAATGAATTGAGAGTAAAAAAGGCCAAAAGATTACTTAAAGATACCTCTTTAAAAGTATACGATATATCAAATAAAGTTGGATATGAGGATGTTAGGTATTTTTCTAGAATATTTAGGACATATACTGGTTATACACCTACTGGGTACCAGAAGAAGGTTGTTAAATGTATTGATGAAATGAACAATAATGAATAGTGAAGCATGTTGATTAAAGAAGAGAAAACTCTTCTTTTTTTGATTTCAGTTATGTTTTAAAACAAAGGGGAAGTAGATTATGTCAATCAATAAAATATCCACAAAATGTAAGAATAGTCAAATTGAAACAAGGTGAAGAGGGTATTATAATTAAAGTATAAATATTCTGAATAATTAAAAAACAAAAAAGGAGAGTTTTATTATGAAAAGAAAATTATTTGCTATCGTTATGTGTATTTCTTTATTAGGCACATTATTGACAGGGTGCGGAGCTGATAACAAAACTGAAGACACCTCAACGAACACATCTTCTGAGGAGGTTAATAAAACTATAAAAATTGGTGTAGCGGCTCCCATTACAGGGAATTATGCTGAATATGGAATAGGTTTTCAAATAGCTACGGATATGGCTGTTAATGAAATTAATGAAGCAGGTGGAATCAATGGTAGAGATTTAGAGATTAAAATAATGGATTCTAAAGGAGATGCTAAAGAAGCTACAGCAATTTCACGTCAGTTTTCTGATGATGAAGAAATAATGGCAGTTGTAGGGGATTTTTCAAGTACATGCTGTATGGCAACTGCTCCTATATATGAAGAAGCTGGATTGCTTCAATTATCACCTACAGCTTCCAATCCTAACTACGCTGGAATGAATAAATATATGTTTGGTATAATGGGACGCCAGGATGCAGAAGGGCCTTTTGTTGCAAAATACTTGTTGGGTAAATATCTTAAATCTAAAAAAGTTGCAGTAATTTATCTTAATAATGACTGGGGTGTCGCTGCAAAAAATTATCTTATTGAACAAGCAGCAGAAGAAGGGATTGATGTTGTAGCTGAAGAAAACCATGTTGATGGTGAGAAAGATTTTACAGGAGTACTTACAAAGGTTCAGCAAGCTAATCCAGATACAATATGTTTAGTTACTTTTTATAATGAATGTGCAATTATTGCTAATCAAATCAAGCAAATGGGATGGGATGTAAAAATCACAGCATTAGGACCAGGTGCTTCAGAACAAATTATTGAATTAGGCGGCGAGAATGTAGAAGGATTTTTAACTTCAACACCTTTCTTTGCAGCAGAGGATGATCCTAAAGGTGGAGCGTTTAAGAAAGCTTTTGAAGAAAAAGCAGGATATACACTAAATGTTCACTCAGCATGTGCTTATGATGCAGTTTATATGCTAGCAGAAGCGATGAAAAATTGTGATGAAATTACACGTGATAATATACGTGATGAATTACAAGGACTTAAAGGTTTTAATGGAGTAACGGGACCTCTAGAATTCTCTCAAGATGGTGATTTGAGTAGAAAATATTTAATAGTAGGTATTGAAAATGGAAAATGGACTGTAAAAGAAGGGTATGACTATTACGACGAATAATAAATAAGCTTAGGTATATAAAAATAAAAAACTAGCTTATGGGCTGGTTTTTTATTTGAATATGCATTGAACGGGAGGAATGCGAATGTATATTATTCAGCAATTGATGAATGGAATTTGCCAAGGTTCAATATATGCGTTGATGGCTATAGGTTATGCAATGATATATGGAATTGTAGGTTTAGTTACCTTTACTTACGGTGAAGTTATAATGCTTGGTTCGTTTTCTGCTTTTTATTTTTTTATAGTTTTTGGTGATAATTTGCTGTTAGCACTTTTATGTGGTTTTATTAGTGCATCATTTGTAGGCGTTTTTGTGCATAAGGTTTGTTATCAGAGATTTTTAAATGCACCTAGACATATATCTTTAATATGTACAATTGGGATGAGTATGTTTTTGAAAAATTTAGCGATAATTGTATTTGGGAGTACAATGAAAGGATTACCTAGATTCTTTGAAGGGAAGACGATAGTATTATTAGAAAAAGTAGTAGATGGTCAAAAAACGCAAGTGAGTATGACATATATTCAAGTGATGGTAATATGCGTAGTAGTAATATTGGCGATTTCATTATCAGTGTTTTTGAATAAAACAAAAATGGGAATGAGATTAAGAGCTGTAAGTCAGGATAGAAAAGCTGCTGCGTTGGTAGGAATAAATGTTAATCGAACCACTCTTTTAGGAAATTGTATAGGTTGTGGCCTTGGTGGAGTAGCTGGAATTTTGCTTGGATTATATTACAACTCTGTTATTCCAACAATGGGTGGAGTTGCAGGACTAAAAGCATTTTCAAGCGTTGTTATTGGAGGGTTATCAAATATTCCAGGAGCCGCACTTGGTGGTTTAAGTATAGGTATAATTGAAAATTTAGGTATTGCTTTTATACCTAATGGTTCAGGATATCGTGATGTGTTTGCCTTTGCATTTTTGGTAATTGCATTGTCAATTAGGCCAGAAGGATTATTTGCAAAGAGAGGTAAGTCAGTATGAGAGAGAAGATAAAAAAACTTTATAATAAGCATCGGATTTTAATTTTGGGAATAAGTTTTGTATTATTGTTATTCCTTCCACCATTGGTTAAAGCAACAGTAGTAAAATCAAATTACTTTATGGACATTATTGTGAGAATATTGTTCTATGTTATTTTTGCATCATCGTTAAATGTAATAAATGGATATAGTGGACAATTCAATATTGGACATGCAGGATTTATGCTAATTGGAGCATATACAGGAGCATTACTTGCAACAAAAGCTGGGTTAAGTTTCTGGTTTTGCTTGCCAATAGCAGGTGTTTTTACAGCAGTTGTGGGTTTTCTTGTTGCATTGCCAACATTAAAATTACAAGGTATTTATTTAGCTATTGTTACATTAGGATTTAGTGAAATTATTAGATTAGTAACTCTAAATTGGATTGGATTAACAGGTGGTCCTCTAGGAGTGAAAAATATACCTAAAGTTCAATTGTTTGGGTTAAAAACAAGTTCACCTATGGTGTATTATTATATAGCATTAGGAGTAGTGGTGATATGTTTATATTGCACATATAAAGTTATAAATTCTCGTATTGGAAGAGCGTGGATGAGTATACGTGAGGACACTACAGCTGCTAAGTCTTTAGGAGTAGAAGTAAGAATGTATAAAGCTTTAAATTTTATGTATGGAGCTTTTTGGGCAGGAGTAGGTGGAGCTTTGATGTCACCCTATTATAGATTTCTTTCATCCGATATGTTTGTAACAGATGAAGGGTTTAATGTATTAGCTATGGTAATACTTGGAGGTCAAGGAACTTTAATAGGACCAATAGTAGGAGCTGTTATGGTTAACACAATAACAGAAGTGTTTAGATTTGCGTCAGAGTATCGTTTAGTTGTTTATGCAATATTGATTATTGTTATGATGTGGTGCAGACCACAAGGATTAGTGGGAGCATCAAATTCAGTACTTGCTGGTGGAAAGTTAAAAAAGAAAGTTAAAAAGAAAACAAAAGAAAATTTTGTTAAAGAAGAGGGGGCTTAGATATGAGTGTATTACTAGAAAGTAAAAGTGTAACTAAGACCTTTGGTGGTGTAAAAGCGGTTAATAACATCGATATGAAAATTGAAAAAGGAGATATATTTGGAATAATTGGTCCAAATGGTGCTGGTAAAACTACATTTTTCAATGTGTGTTCAGGAGTACTTCCACCAACTAGTGGTCAAGTGTTTTTGAATGGTGAGTTAATTACAGGATTAAGGCCGGAACAAATAGCCCAAAGAGGGATGGCAAGAACTTTTCAAAATATTAAATTATTTAACTATATGACAGTCCTTGAAAATGTTAAGATTGGGTTTCATATGCATACTAAAACAAATATATTTGATGCAATATTGAATAATAAGAAGTTCAAAAATGATGAAAAAATGGTTGTTGAGGAAAGTACAAAGATAATTGAAAAAGTAGGTTTAAGTAAATTTATAAATGTACCTGCTGGAAATTTAGCATATGGAGTACAGCGAAAGGTAGAAATAGCTAGAGCATTAGCACTTAGACCGAAAATATTATTACTTGATGAGCCAGCGGCAGGAATGAATCCTAATGAAACATGGGAATTATTAGAGTTTGTTAAAAAAATTAATAGTAAAGGATATACTATAGCTGTAATTGAACACGATATGAAATTTGTAATGAATTTATGTAAGAATATTTTAGTTATAAATTTTGGTACTAAGATTTGTGAAGGGAATCCTGAGTATGTGAAGAATGATAAGAGAGTTCAGGAAGCATATTTTGGTAAAGGAACTACACTATAAGGAGGGCTAACAGAGATGTTATTAACAATCGATAATTTAATTGTAAATTATGGATATATATCGGCTCTACGTGGAACAAGTATGGAGATAAATGAAAATGAAATAGTTACTCTTATTGGGGGGAATGGAGCAGGAAAATCAACGACGCTTATGTCAATTTCAGGACTTGTAGATAAAGATTCAGGAGTAATAAAATTTAATGGTGAAGATATAAGTAATATGCACCCAGCTGATATTGTTTCATTAGGTATAGCACATGTTCCAGAAGGACGTAATATATTTCCTAAATTATCTGTAGAAGAGAATTTAGTGATGGGAAGTGTAGTATGTAAAAATCTTAGTAAACAACAGTTAAATCAACGTTTGGAAGAACAATATCAATTGTTTCCAAGATTAAAAGAAAGAAGAAAGCAAGCTGGAGGTACATTATCAGGTGGTGAACAACAGATGCTTGCTATTAGTAGAGGATTGATGTCAGACCCTAAACTTTTAATGCTGGATGAACCATCACTTGGACTTGCACCAATTATTATTGAAGAAATTTTTGAGTTACTTTTGAATCTGAAAAAAACAGCAAATAAAACTATTTTACTTATTGAGCAAAATGCAATGATGGCTTTAAGTATAGCTGATAGAGGGTATGTTTTGCAAAATGGTGAAATTGTACTTACAGGTAAGGGTTCAGAGTTATTAAGAAATAATGATGTAAGAAAAGCATACCTTGGTGAGTAGATCTATAGTGACAAGTTATAAGTGATAAGAGACAAGTTGTGGATATCTTTTGCAAGCGAAAGCTTTTAATAAAAAAATGCTAAAATGTTTCTTTTGCGTCAGCAAAAGTACATTGATTTAGTTTATCTTTTATTTCAATTGTGAACAGTATTTTTGATATCAAAATTATTTTAAATATAATCTAAAACAAAAATATAGAAGGGTAGGTATTAAAAATGGAAAAAATCAAGAATGAAGCAAAAATTAATGATGAGGTATTAGTAAATGAGGTTCGTGCAGCAATCGAGCATAGAGCGACTTGGATGGGATTAATTTGTGATGAAGCAAAAAAAGCTGGATGGGATTGGGAAGCTATTGGAAGAGCTGCAATTTCTAGATGTGGACATTTCCACGGTATCAATTTTAATGAAAAACGTGAAGATGATAGTGTTCCAGCATTTAATAAAGCTTTTCTTACAGATTTAGGCAAGAAACTTTTTGAAATGGAAATTACTAATTGTTCAGAGGATCAATTAGATGTAACATTCCATTATTGTGCATTAGTTAATGCATGGCAAAAACAAGGATTTGATAGAGAAACAATAAAAACATTTTGTGATATGGCTATGGACGGAGATCGTGGTATTGCGGCAGAAAATGGTTTGGATTTTGAACTGGGAAAAACTATTGCAAATGGTGACGGCGTTTGCACATTATGTTTCAAAAAACAGAAAAAGTAATTAACTTTGATTGTGTATATATAGATAAACTTCTTCAAAAGTTTATCTATATTAAATGCACAATTCACAATTATAGATACCTTTCACAAAAGTGAAAGCCTTTATTGAATAAAAGATTCTAATAATTTCTTATGTGATAGCAAAAGTATTTTATTAAAACCTGTGAAGCAGAATAAAGGTTAATTAAAGATTTTCTGTAAGAAAATCAACATTAATTGTGCATTGTGAAACGTGCATTGTGAATTAAAAAGATAAGGGGGAGCAATATATGAAAAAAATAATGAATAGTCCTAATGCATTTTGTAATGAAACAGTAGAAGGCATTTTACTGGCTCATTCTGATAAACTTAAAGCTCTAAATAATGATTTAAGGATAATTGTACGCAATGATAAAGTGAAAGAAGGAAAAGTAGGTATTGTTACAGCAGGTGGCAGTGGTCATCTACCTGTATTTTTAGGTTATGTAGGACAAGGAATGTTGGATGGATGTGCAGTTGGAAATGTATTTGCCTCTCCTTCAGCAAAAAAAATGTACAATATGATAGCCGATTGTGATAAAGGCAATGGTGTATTATGCTTATATGGTAATTATGGTGGCGATAATATGAATTTTGATATGGCATGTGATATGGCTGATATGGAGGATATTAATACAAAGAGCATTAGAGTATGTGATGATGTTGCATCTGCTCCAAAAGATAAAAAAGAAAAACGTCGTGGTGTTGCTGGAATGGTATTTGCGTGGAAAATCGCAGGTGCGGCTGCAGATAAAATGATGTCTTTAGATGAAGTTACAAAAGTAACTAATCATGCTCTTGAGAATATAAGATCTATGGGAGTTGCTTTATCACCATGTATTGTACCACAAGTGGGCAAACCTACTTTTTCAATTAATGATGATGAAATTGAGATTGGTATGGGGATTCATGGTGAAGTCGGAATTGAAGTAAGGAAAATGCTTACAGCAGATGAAATAGTAAAGGTATTATTGGATAGAATTTGTGAAGACATGGAAATCAAAAAAGATGACGAAATAGCTGTAATGATTAATGGGCTAGGTGCAACACCTATGGAAGAATTATATATATGTTATAGAGCAGCACATAAGTATTTTGAAAGTATGGAGGTTAATATTTTGACACCATATATAGGTGAATTTGCAACTTCTATGGAAATGGCAGGAATGTCAGTTTCTGTAATGAAATTGGATAGTGTTCTTAAAGAATTATTGGAATATCCAGCTAGTACACCATTTTTTACAAATGGTAATAGATAGATAATGCGAGGAGTAGATATATGAATAAAATAAATTCATCAAATATTATTGAAATATATGATAGTATTTATAAGATAATGTTAGAGAATAAAGATTATCTTGTGGAATTAGATGCAAAAGCAGGTGATGGTGATTTAGGTATCAGTATGTGTCAAGGATTTAATGGCATATGTGAAGAGTTAAGAAAAGTAGATAAAGCTAAATATCAACCGGCAAAATTAATTATGAAAGCAGCTATGGCAATGAATGAATATTCTCCATCATCATTAGGAACTATTTTGTCTATTGCTATGATGAGTGGAGCAAAAGTAATAAAAGGTATTGATGAGCTTGGAACTATAGAATGGAGAAACTTTATGGAGGCAGCTATTGAAGGAATTATGAAAAAGGCAGGATCAAAACGAGGAGAGAAAACTATATTAGATTCTTTTGGGTATGCTTGTGACTCATTAAATGAGAGTGTTGATACTTCTTTACCTTTAAAAGAAGCTGCCCAAGCGGCTGCGGATGCTTCATTTAAAGGTATGATTGCTACAAAAGAAATGATGGCTGTTCATGGTAGAGCTGCATATTATAGAGAAAAATCTATTGGAAATGTAGATGGGGGAGCAACTGTTGGTATGTTGATTTTTAAAGCGATCAATGAATACCTACATTAATAGATATATCTATATATGATATGGAGGTGTAAAATGAGAATATTAAATTTTGGTTCGTTGAATATTGATTATGTTTATCTTCTAGATCACTTTGTTCGGCCAGGTGAAACCCTCTCTAGTGAAGAGTTTTTTCTAGATAGTGGAGGAAAAGGTTTGAATCAATCTATAGCTCTTGCTCATGCGGGTGTTCAAGTATATCAAGCTGGTATGATTGGTAAAGACGGTGAATTTTTAAAAGAAATTTTAAACGAAAATGGTGTTGATACTCAATATATAGAAACTATCGATGAACCTACTGGAAATGCAATTATTCAAGTAGATAAAAAAGGCCAGAATTGCATTATTCTTTTTGGTGGTGCTAATCACAAAATAACATCTGAATATATTAATAAGGTTTTTTCAAGTTTTAATAAAGGTGATTATATTGTCTTACAAAATGAAATAAATTGTATGGATTTAATAATAAAAAAGGCTAAAGAAAAGGAAATGATAGTAGTATTTAATCCAGCACCTATGAGCAGGGAAGTTCATTTATACCCATTAGAATTAGTTGACATATTGATTGTTAATGAGGTAGAAGGAGAAGAACTTTCTGGTGAAAAAGAACCAGAGAAAATTATTGAAAAACTATTGAGTGATTTACCTAAAACAGCTGTGATTTTAACACTTGGTGAAAATGGTTCTATTTATGCAGATAAAACCAAAAGAATTTCCTGTAGTGTAGGCAAAAATGTAAAAGTTATTGATACAACGGCAGCGGGTGATACTTATATTGGATATTTCGTGGCAATGATTACAACGGGCAAATCAGTTAAAGATGCTATGAAAATTGCATCAAAGGCTTGCGATATATGTGTTTCAAAAAGTGGTGCAGCAGAAACCATTCCATATTTACAAGCGTTAATATAGTTGTTTGGCAGTACAATTAAAAAGTAGCTTATAATAAGTAAGTTAAACTATTTAAATAGGGTTTAATTTACTTATTATTTTTATTATAAGTTTTTTCTAATGCATCTATACATGTCTGAATGTCTTCAATAGTATTAAACAACCCAATACTAAATCTTATAGTACCCCTTGGAAAGGTTCCTAGTGTTTTGTGTGCTGAGGGTGCACAATGAAGTCCACATCTAGTCATAATACCAAAATCTTTTGATAGATTATGAGAAAAAATTCCTAAATCTTTATCTTTAACATCAATAGATACACATGGTGTTCGATCAAAAATATCATTTTTACCTATAATATTAATAAAACTAAATTCTTTAAGGCCTTCAATTAATTTATTTGTTAAAAACAGTTCATGTTCTCTAATTGAGGATATACCATGTTCATTTATATATTTAATGGCTGCATTTAAGCCATAAATACCAGGTATATTTAATGTTCCTGATTCAAATTTATCGGGCATGTAATTAGGCTGCTCTTCTAATTCAGATAGACTACCTGTACCCCCTTCAATAAAAGGACATAAAACTTCATTTATTTTATCATCAACTATAAAGCCTCCTATTCCTTGAGGTCCCAATAAACCTTTATGCCCAGTAAAAGCAATAGCGTTAGCATTTAAGGATTTCATATCAACTTTATGACTGCCTGCAGTTTGAGCTGTATCAACAATAAAAAATAGATTATTTTCTTTGCAAATTTCACCAACTGTCTCTAAGTCAAGAATTGTACCACATACATTTGAGGCATGAGTCATTATTATTGCTTTGGTGTTACTTTGAATTAAATCACGAATTTTGCTAATATCCAAACTTCCATCTTTGAAGCAAGGAACTCGATCATATGTTATATTTTTTGAGCGAAGGTTATTCAAAGGACGCATTACAGCATTATGTTCCATTGAAGATACAATAACATGGTCATTTTCTTTAAGAAGACTTTTGATTAGAATATTTAAACTTTCAGTAATATTTTTAGTGAAAATTACATTTTCAGGTTTATTATAGTTAAAAAAATCTGCTAAAAGTTCTCGAGTTTCATACAAAACATTTTCAGCTGTATAGGATGTTTGGTATGCACCTCTATTAACATTGCTACCAACTTCAGTTATATAATGGTACATTATATCTGCTACTTCTTTAGGTTTTGGGAAGGATGTTGCACTATTATCTAAATATATAGTATTCATATGATTAACTCCTTACTTTTTTTGATTAATTTACCTTTTTATGTAGTTGTTAATTGTGTGGATTTCGTAAACTAATTCGTAATTTATTTCAATTGTGAATTATTAATAATAAAACTACATTATTAATTATAAATGCATATTTTTTATAAACAAGAAATATAAAAAATATTAATACTAAATTAATTGGTATAATTTTTTTCTATTGTACATTTATTTATTTTGTTGTTATTATTTCTTTGATTGTAAATATTAAGTATAGGAGGAGTAATTATTATGGATTCAAAAAAAGGAATTATAATAACAGGTATTATAATTGGTTTTTTAGCAGTACTGCTAGTTAAATTTGGAAATCCTGTGAATATGGGGTTTTGTATAGCATGTTTCATAAGAGATATTGCTGGGGCAGTTGGACTTCAGAGAGCAGGTGTTGTTCAATATATAAGACCTGAAATTATAGGATTAGTACTAGGAGCTTTTATTTCAGCTAAGTTTTCAAAAGAGTTTGCATCAAAGGGTGGCTCTGCGCCATTTACAAGATTTATTTTAGGATTCTTTGTAATGATAGGTGCACTAATGTTTTTAGGTTGTCCAATGCGGATGGTTCTTAGAATTGGTGGGGGAGACCTTAACGGAATTGTAGGACTTGTAGGTTTTGTAGTTGGTATAATAATAGGTATTTATTTCTTGAATAAAGGTTTCTCATTAAAGAGAAATTATAAATTAAATACTTCAGAAGGGTATATTTTTCCTATAGTTATGGTTGGGTTATTTTTGTTATTAGTGGCAGCACCTTCTTTTATTTTCTTCAGTGAAAAAGGCCCTGGAGCTATGGCGGCACCTATATATTTATCATTGGGTGTAGGGTTAATTGTAGGTATTCTTTCTCAAAAGACTCGTCTTTGTATGGTTGGTGGAACCCGGGATAGAATCATGTTTAAAGATAACTATTTGTTATTAGGATTTATTGCTATAATAGTGTCTGCAGTAGTATTTAACATTGCTTTTGGATTTTTTAAATTAGGATTTGCTGAACAGCCAGTTGCACATTCAGATGGATTATGGAATTTCCTTGGTATGATTTTAGTTGGATGGGCTAGTGTTTTATTAGGTGGTTGTCCGCTAAGACAATTAATTCTTTCTGGAGAAGGTAATACTGATTCAGTAATAACTGTATTAGGATTACTCGTAGGTGGAGCTTTTGCACATAATTTTGCTTTAGCGGCCAGTCCAAAAGGACCTACATTTAATGGACAAGTAGCTGTTATTGTAGGTATGGTTGTAGTTCTTATTATTTCTTTTGTAAATTCAGATTTAATTAAAAAGTCATAAAAATTGAGGAGTGTGATTGTATGAAAAGAATAGATGCATGCGGGATGTCTTGTCCACAACCTGTGTTAATGACTAAAAAAGCTATAGACGGAAATGTTGCAAATATTGAAGTTATTGTTGACAATAATACAGCTCAGAATAATGTTCAAAGGTTTTTAAAAAGTAGAGATTATAAAGTTACAATTAAAGCAGAAGGCGAATTAACTGTTTTAATTGCAGAAAAATAGTTATGATGTATACAATTGTGTTTTTTACTCATTCAGGTGCTATTAAATTCAATAGAAAGATGGTAAAAGAAAATATATCTTGTGAATTAATGCCAGTACCAAGAAGGTTAAGTTCTAATTGTGGTATAGGAGCTAAGGTTAATTTCGTCGGGGATTATATAGAATTAATTTCTGATGATATAGAGAAAATATTTTTATATGATAATGAAAAGGAAAAGCTTGTTTACGAGAGTGAGTAAACAAGCTTTTTTCTTTACATAGATTCTTGAAAAGATAAATTCATATTATTCATCCAAGTTCTTTTTGAAAATAATTTTAGCCCAACAACCATTCTGAATAATTCTTCCAATGATATAAGGAAATAAACCCATTGAATTGGAAGATTAGTGAAAGTAGAGATGGTTAAACCTACAGGGACACCGATACACCACATTCCTAGCATTTCTAGTATTAATACTATTTTAGTTTTACCCCCACTTCTTAATATACCACCACCTATTATCATGTTAGAAACTTTAATCCATAGAATTAGAGCAAAAATATTAAGAATTTTAAGAGCATATTTTTTAGATTCCGGACTTATTTTCATAAGATTAATATAATATGGACCTAAAAACACCACTATGCCTCCAATTATAATTGAGCATACAATTCCAAGTTTTATAAACTTTTTGCCATATAAATAAGCATCATCATTTTTCCCTTCTCCAAGTAGATTGCCTATCATTATACCAGATGCAGCTCCTATACCAGACATAAGCCCAAATGATAGTCCCTGAATTGGAAATGTAGATATCATTGCAGCAGCTTGTACCCCACCGATTCTACCATATATTGCTGAGAACACTGAATCACCTATTGCCCAAAAAAATTCATTGAGAAGAAGAGGGAGCATAGTAAGGGTAAATAATGATAAAAGTTTTCTGTTAAATTTAAAATAATCTAGGACCTTTAATTGTAGCAACTTCTTTCTAAAAAAGAAGAATAGTATTAGGATACATTCTACTAATCGACTGATAGAAGTTGCTATGGCAGCACCTTTTACACCCATTTGGGTGAATCCACCAACTCCAAAAATCAAAATATAATTTAATATCGTATTCATGATTACAGAAATAAATCCAGTAATCATAGGAGTTTTTGCGTCTCCGCAACTTCTTAGTATTGCTGCAAATGAATTAACTATTACAACAGGAATTAAACCTAAAGATATTATTTTCATGTAGCTTGCACCAAGTGCTATAACTGTTGGATCTTTTATAAAAAGGCTCATTATAAAATGTGGGAATAATATTGATAATATAATAGTTATTAGTGACAAAATATTAGCAGTTACAAGAGTTATGCCAAGTACACTACCAATTTTTTTCTTATCTCCACCCCCCCAGAATTGGGAAGCATATATTGAAGTTGCTGAAGTTATCCCAGCTAGAGATAATAGAAATATAAAAGATAATTTACTACCAAAACCGACTGAATTAATCGCAGTTTCTCCTAGTTGACCAACCATAAGCTGATCTATCATACTGAGAGAACTTTGAATAATGCTTTGTATTGTTATTGGTATAGCAATAGCAGTTAATTTTTTCTTAAAGTCACTATTTTTGCTTGTCATCAAAAGAATGCTCCTTTTCCATTAATGTATTCAAAATAATATTTTGGTCAAACAAATCATCGCCAAATTTTTCTTTAAGTTTTAATAGGTAGATATCATTATGTATGTGCTCTGAGGTGATTTGGACTAAAAGTTTGTTGAAACTAAAAGTTCCTATATAATCTTCATCCATTCCTTTGCTGGCGATTAAAACTTCATTATAATCAATAACCAACATTAACCTTGTATTAGAACCACATTCACTTACTCTTATTCCATGGCTATAAAATTCAAGAGGGATTCCTTTAAAATCAAGAGCTGAAAAAGAAAACATTACAACTCTAACATTACGTTTGGTAGCCTCATGAATTGCATCTTTAAACAATTCAACATCAAAGTCAGTATTCATATAGATTTCTTTTGTAGAGTTCTTAATCATCTCGTTCATTTTAGATACAATATTTTTTTCACCTTTTATATTCATATATCCTTCATTAGTTTTTTTCATTTGAATGTTCTTTAGATCCCCCATGAGTTCATCTGCAGAATCATTGAAATCATTTTTGATATTTTCAATAAGATCTTTAGGATTACGTGGGGAATAGATTTTTGAATTGCCGGGAAGTAGTGTTATTGCTCCTTTTGAGTAGAGACTTTCAAGTGCAGAATACACGGAAGATCTTGAGAGTTCTAATATTTTGCCTATCTGGTAGCCATTAATATCTCCGTGTTTTAGCAAGGATAGGTAAACTCTGCTCTCTGTTTTGGTAAAATTCATTTTTTCTAGTTTTGTTACTAAACTATCCATAAGTTTTCCTCTTTTCAATAATTTTCAGTACTTGTTACAATAGTAGTACTATATGTACTACTAAAATAATACTACTACATGTGTAATTTTATGTCAATTGTTTTAGAAAAAATAAATTTTTGTATTAAAAAAAGCCAAAACATATAACTCCATTGAGAGTCATAGGTTTTAGCTTTTTTTAGTTTTAACTATCTATAATAATCATTTTACTGATTTTATAAAACATTTACGACCATTATCAACACTTTCTCTAAATCCCATTTTCCTTAGGTATTTAATATGGTCATCTTTTGATGAAAAGCTTATGAAGTTACAATAACCTTTATTAAGAAAATATGATTTATTATGTTCGAAAACAAATGTTCCAATTTTAAAATCTCTGTATTCAGGGATAACAAAATCTAGTTCTACATTAAGTGTATCTTCATTATAACGTGAACCCATAAACAAACCAGCTGGCTTCATATTTCTTAAAATATAAAAATTAACATTGCAATTATTGATGTTAAATTCACCAAAGTATTTGTCGATTTCACTTTTATAGAAATCGAAGAAATAATTAAGATATTGAGAGTTACCTTTAATAGGAAGAAGTTTAAAGTATTCTTTTGAACTATATATCTTAATAAGATGATAGACGTTTATTGCAGTAATACCTAGATTCATAAATCCTACTGGGAGTGCTCCAATCAAAAATCCATAAACTGAAAATATTGCTGAACCTACTAGGTTTATCCATCTGAGCTTTATTATAGAATTCATTAGCAGAGATATTAGTACAACAAGTGAAGCTAAATAACCTAACCATTCTAACCAGTTAATATCCATCATAGGACTCCTTTATATTATTATAATCTTATTCAACAACTGGCATATTGGAAATCGGTTAAATATTTTCAATTTGCCAATCAATAGTTTTTTTACCTATTGAAGTAAGAAAATTATTTGACTCTGAAAAAGGTTTACTTTCAAAAAAACCTCTATAAGCAGATAATGGACTTGGATGGACAGACTTTATTATATAATGCCTTAAATCTTTTATAATATTTTGTTTAGATTGAGCATTTTTTCCCCATAATATAAAAACAATAGGTTCTTCTCTACCATTTAATAAACTAATTATTTTGTCTGTGAATTGTTCCCATCCAATATTTTTATGAGAGTTTGCTGAACCAGCTCTAACAGTTAGAACAGTATTAAGAAGCATAACTCCTTGATCAGCCCATTTTTTTAAATACCCATTATTAGGGATGTAACAACCTAAATCATTTTGAAGTTCTTTATATATATTCTTAAGTGAAGGTGGAACAGGTATACCTGGTTTTACAGAAAAACTTAAACCATGGGATTGGTTAGGACCATGATATGGATCTTGACCTAGTATAACCACTTTTACATTTTTATATTCTGTATAATGTAAAGCATTAAATATGTGATCCATAGCTGGATATATAGTTTTGGTTCTGTATTCGGTTATCAAAAATTTTTTAAGTGTCAAATAATAATCTTTATTAAATTCATTTTCTAATAAGTTTTGCCAATCATTTTTTAGTATTTGCATATAAATCACCCGACTAGATTATATCATAAAAACTTAAAAGCAGTCATTAAATCTTAATTTTTTATTATTGTTTTCTAATTTTCTGTTTTTTAGACTTATTTTTTCTTTTCATTTTATAGTAAGGATTTGAACTAGATTTTTTTCTACCTTTTTTCTTTTTCATATCATCATTTATAATTTGTGGCAATTCACTTATTGGATAAGGATGATCTTCAATTACAGGTATTGATTTAGATATAAGTTTTTCGATATCCATAAGATATTCTTTTTCTTCATGATCACAAAAAGAAAGTGCGATTCCATCTAATCCAGCTCTTCCTGTTCGTCCAATTCTATGAACGTAAGTTTCAGGGATATTAGGTAAGTCAAAATTAATTACATGAGATAGTTCTTCAACATCAATACCTCTTGCTGCTATATCTGTGGCTACAAGAACCTTAATTTTTCCAGACTTAAAATCGGTTAAAGCTTTTTGACGTGCAGATTGTGATTTATTACCATGAATAGCTTGTGATGGAATTCCCACTTTCCCAAGATCTAATGTTATTTTGTTTGCACCGCGCTTTGTTCGTGAAAAGACTAGTGCAGAGGTTATGGCATCATTTTTTAGTAAATGATTTAGTAAAAATTTCTTATTTTTTTTATCTACAAAATATACTTCTTGAGCCACGGTATCAATTGTTGATGAAACAGGGTTCACAGCTACTTTTTCGGGATTTACGAGTAATGAGTCTACTAAATCTGAGATTTCTTTTGGCATAGTTGCTGAAAATAATAATGTTTGCCTGCTATTAGGTAGTTTTGATATGATTTTTTTTACATCATCGATGAAACCCATATCAAGCATTCTATCTGCTTCATCAAGTACGAAATAGTTTATGGTATTTAAATTAATGTGCTTTTGGTTCATTAAATCTAGGAGTCTACCAGGGGTTGCAACTAAAATGTCTACACCTGATCTTAATGCTCTTATCTGGTGCATTTTACTTACGCCGCCAAATATAACTGTATTTTTTAAATTTAAATATTTACCGTATTCTGTAAAACTATCTCCAATTTGAATAGCAAGTTCCCTAGTAGGTGCTAAAATCAAAGCTTTAATTTTTCTTGATTTATTCTCTTCTTTTTTTTTACTGTGAAGATTCTGTAGTATAGGTATAGCAAAGGCTGCTGTTTTTCCAGTACCTGTTTGAGCACATCCTAAAAAATCTTTACCTTCCAATATTATTGGAATTGATTTTTCTTGAATAGGGGTTGGGTTTAAATATCCTTTTATTTTTAAGGCTTTAAGTATAGATTTGTTTATTTTTAAATTCTCGAATAACATTTTTTCTCCCTTGTAATGCATTTAATTTAACTACTTTTTATTGTTGTTTTATGCATAAACTCTATTATAGCATACTATGGTTATTCCACAAAAATTAATTTAGTTGAACTTCAACCACAATATATAGCGTCAGAACGCGTCAATTTGCGGTAAATATTGTGGTTGATTTTAGTTCAACTTACTTTTTGTGGTTTAACCATACTATAGCAAATTGTATATTTTCACTGGGTTTTATTAAAAAATATTAGACATATTACCAGAAGCTAATATTTAATTAAATAGTTTAATAGATTTTACATATAAAAAATTTAGAAAGAGATTGACAGCAACAGAATTTTGTTTTATACTTTGTAGTATAAAGTATAAAGTTTGATTTAGTATTGTAGAATAAAATTAATCTATTAAGTATTAATTAGACTTGGATTGTTGACATAGGAGAGGTTGGTTATATGAAAAATCTCAAGAAAGAAAAACTTTACATTCAAGTGTTTGATGAAATAAGAAAATATATTGTAAGAAACAAAATATTGCCTGGGGAAAAGCTTCCTACTGAACACGAAATGTGTGATATGCTGGGTGTAAGTAGAAATGCTTTAAGAGAGGCAATTAAAGCTTTAGAAATTATAGGCGTAATAAAATCTAGACCTGGAATAGGTATTGTGGTTCAAGAGTTTAACATGGATTTTTTGTTTCAGAATATGTTTCTTTACCTTGTTTCTGATAGTGCTGAATTAATTAAAGAAATATTAGAAATTAGAAAAGTTCTTGAATTGGGCTTTGTAAAACAAGCTTTTGATTTAATTACTGAAGTAGAAATAAAAGAACTCGAAATTTTGATTAAAAAAATGGAAGAAAAAGATTCAAAGAACGAATTGTATTTTGAAGAAGATATGGATTTTCATATGACTATTTTTAAAAATGTTGGTAGTAAAACATTGACTTCTATATTTGAAGCAGCATGGAATGTTGATTTGGGGTTTGATTTTGAAAAAGAAGTAGTATATAAAACATATAAGGGTGGATTTTTGACAAATCACATAAGAATATTCCAGGCATTAGAAGATAGAGATTTTGAAATGTTCAAAACAGAAATGGAAAAGCACTTTTCATCAGGATCATTTATGGAAGACTAAATTTTTTTAGAGATGTTTGTAGTACAAAGTACAAATGATAAATAATGATGCAATAGATATATAACGAATAGATTATATGAAATATTAAAAAAGAATAAGGAAAGAATAATATTGTATTTTATTTTAAATGGAAACGTTATCGAAAATAGTGAAATTCTAAAAAAGTTAAAAATATTCATTTTAGCGAAAGAAACAAGTAAACGTTTAAAATGTTTTTTTGTAAAAATGAATGTTTATATATTAATTAAGGGGGAATTAAAATGAAAAAACTTATTGCTCTAATAATGGTAATCGCACTTATGATTCCATTAGCTGCATGCGGTGCAAAAGGAAATTCAACTACTAATGAACCAAATCAAGGTGCTTCTAGTGAGACAGAAGACCTAGCAACAAATGGAAATCCGTTAAGTGATTTACGTGTTCGTCAGGCAATTGCATATGCAATTGATATGGATGCGCTGGCTGCAAGTTTATTAGAAGGAAAAGCTGTTCCGGCTAATAGTCTTACACCAAATGGTGATTGGAAAGCAGATGGGTTAAATGATTATGATTACAACCCTGAAAAGGCAAAAGAATTATTAAAAGAAGCAGGATGGGATTTTGATTATGTCCTTGATGTTGTTTATTACTATGGTGATCAGTTAACTGTAGATTTAATGACTGCAGTACAAGCATATCTTGCAGAAGTAGATATGAAAATGGAATTCAGAAGATTAGAGGGAGATTTAGCTGTACAATTATGGACAAATCCCGAAGATCCTGTTAATGGTCCATCTGCTGTAGATTGGGATTTGGCTTATGCAGGAAATGCTGCACTTGCAATGCATGAATATTATAACCGTTACCAAACTGGAGTAGCAAGTAATTCACATACACCTTCAGACAAAGAATTAGATAAGTTAATTGAGGCAACTAATAAAACAGCAGATATTGATAAGCAAAAAGTAGCTTTCAAGGAACTTCAAAAATATGAAAATGAACAATTATTTTCAATTCCACTTTATTATCAACAAGTATTTGTTTATGAAAGTAATAGAGTAGATCGTAAGGGAATTCCATATGGAAATGAACAATTTGCATATGATTGGAGAATTATAGATTGGGATGTTGAAGCAGATGAAAGTGGTGAAAGAACATTACACTCAAATACAGGACCAACAGAATTCTTCCAAACAACATTTGTAAATCCAGGATTTTTTATGCCACAAAAATTCTTATTTGATCGTTTAATAGTAGCAGATGCAAGTTTGACTCCAAAAAAAGGTCAATTAGCTTCTGAATATACTGTTAGTGAAGATGGGTTAAATATTGAATTAGTATTGCGTGATGGAGTTAAATGGCATGATGGAAAGCCATTTACAGCAGAAGATGTTAAGTTTACAATTGAATACTCTTCAAAAGTTCCACAACTTAATGGTGTAGCAGCAAATACTTATAGTTCTTTAAAAGGATATCAAGACTATATAGATGGAAAAGCTGATGGAATTAGCGGTATTGTTATTGATGGAAACAAAGTAACATTAAACTTTGAAAAATTAGATCCAAATGCATTATTAACTTTATCTCAATGGCCACCACTACCTAAACATTTATTGGAAGATACTGATCCAATTCAATCTCAACAAGCCCAATATTGGCAATCACCAGTAGGAACTGGACCATTTAAAATTGATGAAGTTAATATGAATGACTATGCGACTTTTGTAAAGTATGATGGATATTGGGATGAAGGAACTGGAAATATAGAAAAAATTCAACTATATCCAAGTGCAGATAGTGACCCAAATCTTGTTATAAATGCTGAGTCAGGAAAAGTGGATTACGCTTTTAATAAAAATGTTGCTGATGTTACTGCTATTGAAAAGATGGAAAATATGAATGTACATTCAGTTGATATCAGATATACACGTTTATTCTATGTAAATAAATTTGAAAAAAAATAAAAGATAAACAAAACCAAATGTAAATCGAGCTGTGGTAACAGCCATAGCTCGATTTTCACAATAAAAGTTAAGGAAGGAGCGACTTTAATTGTTTTCTTATACAATTAGAAGAATACTAATACTGATTCCTATGATAGTAATTATTAGTTTTCTCATTTTTGCAGGATTAGAGTTAACACCTGGGGATGCAGTATCTTATATGGTTAGCCCTGATATTCTTGCTAATATATCTCCTGATAAATTAGTTGAGCTAAGAGACTCTTTGGGCTTGAATGATCCATTTATAGTTAGATATTTTAAATGGTTTGGTGGAGTTTTAAAAGGTGATTTTGGATTTAGTTTATCTAGTGGTGTTCCGATTTCTAAAATTGTTCTAGATCGTTTACCAGCTACTCTTGAATTATCTATTGCAGCATTAATGATTTCTACTTTATTTGGTAGCATATTAGGAACATTAAGTGCTTTGAAAAAAGGATCAATTGCTGATAATACTTTGACAATTGCTGGTATGCTTGGAGTTTCTATTCCACAATTTTTCTTTGGATTAGTTTGTATTTTGGTATTCGCATTAAAGCTTAAATGGTTGCCGTCTGGTGGGAGAATTATGCCAGGATACGATTCTTTTTTAGATAGGTTACCTCATTTAATATTACCTGCATTAGTTTTGGGTATTACAATGACTGCAGGAGTTATGAGATATGCAAGAGCCAGTATGTTAGATGCACTAAATAAAGAATATATTAAAACGGCACGTAGTAAAGGAATTTCTGAATGGAGAGTTAATTTTGTCCATGGATTTAGAGTAGCTCTAACTCCAGTTGTTGTACTAATAGGATTTAGATTACCAATGTTACTTGGAGGGTCTGTTGTTATTGAACAGATATTTCAGTGGCCTGGGATAGGTAAGGAATTTATTACTGCTGTAAGAGGACAAAATTTACCTTTGGTTATGATGATTGCTTTATTTACTGTGTCAGCAGTATTAATTGCCAGCTTTCTTGTGGATTTATTCACAGCATTACTAGACCCACGAATAAAATTGGATTAAGGTGATAAAATGAATAAAATAAAAAGAACAAAGTTAGACAAAAAAATGGATAAGATTAAACAAAAAGAAGAGGCTGGACTCTTAAAAGATAAATCATATAATCGTGTTTTACGAAAATTTTTAAATAATAGATTAGCAATAGTGGGATTTGTTGTTTTTGTAATAATTTTACTTGCAACTATTTTTGCTCCAGTCATTTGTCGTTATGATCCACAAAAAATTGATGTTATGAATTCTATGCAGCCACCATCCTCTGAACATATACTAGGAACTGATAAAGTTGGCCGTGATATATTTGCGCGTATTGTATACGGAGGAAGAATATCTATATTAGTAGGACTCGGTAGTGCTTTAGGAGCTGCTATCATTGGTGTACTTCTAGGTTGTTATGCAGGATATAAAGGTGGATGGATAGATAAAAGTATAATGAGAATATCAGAAATTTTCATGTCATTCCCTCAGATTATATTGGTATTATTACTTGTTTCTATCATGGGACAAAGTTTATGGAATCTATTGGGGATATTCGTATTAACGGGTTGGGGAGCTATTTATAGAATGACAAGAGCTCAGATGTTATCAATACGTGAAGAAGAGTATGTTCAAGCATTGCGTGCCTTTGGATTAAATGATTTGAACGTATGTTATAAGCATATGTTACCTAATGCACTTGGTCCAGTTATGGTTAATATCACACTAAGTACAGCAATGTTTATTTTGCAAGAAACAGCACTTAGTTTTCTCGGACTTGGAGTGCCATTAAATATACCTACTTGGGGCAATATCTTAAATGTTGCTCAAGATATTTCTATATTAAAAGAAAATT
This sequence comes from Clostridium sediminicola, assembly GCF_050402865.1. Classification (NCBI taxonomy): domain Bacteria; kingdom Bacillati; phylum Bacillota; class Clostridia; order Eubacteriales; family Clostridiaceae; genus Clostridium; species Clostridium sediminicola. The sequence continues at coordinate 159,434 of NZ_BAABMF010000007.1, read as the reverse complement.
GGTGGATTTGGTTACCTGTTGGTATTGTAATATCTGCTTTTGTACTAAGCGTAAACTTTATTGGGGATGGACTTAGAGACTCAACTGATCCTACTCAACAGGGATAAAAAAATAATATAGAAATAATGAAGGAAGGTGGCAATGATATGAGTGAGAAAACAGTTATTACAGTTGATAATCTTAAAACATTTTTTTATACAAATCAAAGATGTAATAAAGCCGTTAATGGTGTGTCTTTTAAAGTTAAGAAAGGAAGAACATTGTGCGTTGTAGGTGAAAGTGGATGTGGTAAAAGTGTAACTGCATCATCTATTATGAGACTTTTACCTAAATTATCGAGAATTGAAGAAGGCAAGATAATTTATCATAGTGAAGAAGGTGATATTCGAATTGATAAACTAGAGAAAAATGGTAAAAAAATGCGTTCTCTTAGAGGTTCAGATATTGCTATGATTTTTCAAGATCCTATGACAGCCCTGAATCCTGTATATACAGTTGGATTTCAAATTATTGAAAATTTACGATGTCATACTAAGATGACAAAAAAAGAGACTAGAAAGAAAGCAATTGAATTATTGAAAGACATGGGAATTCCATTACCAGAACAACGAGTAGATGAATATCCACATCAATATTCAGGTGGAATGCGGCAACGTGCAATGATTGCAATGGCAATGTCATGCAGTCCAAAGGTATTAATTGCAGATGAACCGACTACAGCATTAGATGTAACAATTCAAGCACAAATTTTTGAACTTATGGATAAATTGAAAGTTGAAAACGATACAGCTATTATGATGATTACTCATGATATGGGAGTTGTAGCAGAACTTGCTGATGATGTTGTTGTAATGTATATGGGTAATATCGTTGAAAGTGGAACGATAGAAGAAGTTTTAAAAACACCTGGTCATCCCTATACGAAAGCTTTACTTAGTTCAATTCCTGTTTTAGGTCGTGGTAAAAATCAAGAGATTGAACCTATTAGAGGAACAACTCCAGATCCTTTTGATCGTCCTAAAGGTTGTCAGTTTAATCCACGATGCGATTATTTTACTGATAAATGTTTACAGATGCCGGATGATTTTAATGTTACTGGCACACACTCTATCAAATGTTGGAATTATAGGGAGGTGCTGAAGAATGAATGATAAGAAACAAGTTTTATTGAAATTGCGAGGGGTAAAAACACATTTTCCGATTCAGAAAGGAGTGTTCAAAAAAACTGTTGGACATGTTAAAGCTGTTGATGGAATAGATTTAGATATATATAAAGGTGAAACATTAGGATTAGTTGGAGAAAGTGGTTGTGGAAAAACTACATTAGGAAAATCAATCTTACAATTGATAAAAGCTACAGAGGGTGAAATGATTTACGATTTTGGAGATAACAAAATAGATTTGAGAAAAATGTCTAAAGAAGATATGATGAATGCTAGGAAAAAATTACAGATTGTTTTTCAAGATCCACATTCATCACTAAATCCTGCTTTTACTATTTTTGGTTCACTTCAAGATCCGTTAAAAAAGTTTGGGGTTAAATCTAAAGAAGAAAGAAAAAAAATAATTGGTGATTTACTCGAAGCTGTAAATTTGAGAAGAGAATATATGAATCGTTACCCACATGAATTTAGTGGTGGACAGAGACAACGTATTGGCATAGCTAGAGCATTAAGTGTTGAGCCTGAATTAATTGTTTGTGATGAAGCAGTTAGTGCGTTAGACGTATCAATTCAAGCTCAAGTTTTAAAACTTTTAAAAAAATTAAAAGATGAACGAAATTTAACTTATATATTCATTACACATGATCTAAGTGTTGTTGAATATATAAGTGATAGAATCGCAGTTATGTATCTTGGACGAATTGTAGAACTTGCAGATTCTGATGAATTGTATGCAAATACTTTACATCCTTATACAAGAGCACTATTATCAGCTATTCCTGTAGCTGATCTTGATAATAAATCAAAACGTATAATTTTAGAGGGAGATGTACCTAGTCCAGTAAACCCTCCAAGTGGCTGTCCTTTTCATCCAAGATGTAATGAGTGCCAAGAAATATGTAAGAAAGAAGTTCCAAAACTCAAAAAATACATTGTTAATGGGAAAGAACATTTTGCTGCTTGTCACTTAATAAAGGGCTAGAATTATAAAAACTATGAATTGAAATAAAATAACAATTATTGGGGGAGAAAAAAATGGGAAAGTTTAAGATTGAAGAATTTACAGGTGTTATTCCGGCATTATTAACGGTTTTTGATGAAAATGAGAATATAGATGAAAAAAGAACTAGAGGTTTCATTAACCATTTGATAGAAAAAGGAATAGATGGGCTATATTTAACAGGTAGTACAGGTGAAGGATTTTTAATGTCGCTAGAAGAGAGAAAAAAAGTAGTTGAAATTATAATTGATGAAGTTTCAGGTCGTATTCCGATTATGGTTCATATTGGTGCAATTGGAACTAAAAATTCAATAGAATTAGCTAAGCATGCTTATGAAGCGGGGGCTGATGCGATATCTTCTGTACCACCATTTTATTGGAATTTTAAAGAAGAACATATTTATAATTACTATAAAGATATTGCAGAAGCTACATCACTTCCAATGATTGTTTATAATGTTCCACTTGCGGGTATTCTTGGATTTGAAAGTATTAAAAGATTGGCATCAATAGAGGGAGTAAAAGGTATAAAATACACAGCAACAACTCATCATCAAATTGGCATGATCAAAGACCAAATTGGTGAAGACTTTATAGTATACTCTGGTTGTGATGAAATGGCAGCTTCAGGTTTGATGAATGGTGCAGACGGAATTATTGGATCCTTTTATAATTTGATGCCAGAATTATTTATTGAAATAAATAACGCTATCCAAAGTAATGATCTTGCAACTGCTAAAGCTAAACAAAAAACAGCAATTCAAATAATTGATTATTCACTAGGATATGATTATTTTTCAGTAATGAGATTAGCTCTTAAATGGATGGGTATTGATGCAGGATATTCTAGACGACCATTCAATAATATTAGTGGTGCAGAAGAAGAAAAACTTAAAATAGGATTTAAGGAATTGAAAGAAAAATATAAAATTACTGGAGTGGATTTTTTAGAGGAATTATAAAGCTATGATTATTTCAAGTGAATATAAAGCAGATGTATTAGTTGTAGGGGCGGGGTTAGCAGGTATAAGTGCTTCTATAGAGGCAGCTAGACAAGATACAGATGTTGTTTTAGCTGTTGCATCAAAGTTTTGTTCAGGATCTAGTTTTTATCCAGGGACATGGGGGCTAGGAATGGTTGCTCCTATGGATGAAATGGATAAAGAAGATTTTGTTGATAGTATAAATGAAGTAGGTTGTGGCATAGCGAATTATGGGCTAAGTAGAACTTTAATTGATCATATAGGAGATAGAATTGATGAATTAGAACAGATGGGAGTTAAGTTTAAAAAGTCAGATAATCTAGAAGAAGATAACAGCTTAATTCCTTGTTTTGATAGGAAGCATAGAAAATGGTATGGATATCTCTTTAAGAGTGCAAGAGAAGTTTTTAATAGAGAAATAAAACGACTTAATGTAAATGTATTAGAGAATGTTGAGATTGTTAAGTTGATTAAGCATGAGGATAAATTAGTAGCAGCAATAGGTATAGATGAGAATAATAAATTTATTTGCATATATACAAAGGCTATAGTATTGGCAACGGGTGGATTTGGAGGCCTTTATAAACACAGCTTAAATACATCTGATATTAATGGGTTTGGTCAAACATTAGCGTTAGAGGCAGGATGTGAATTGGTTAATGTTGAGTTTATTCAATTTATACCTGGGTATCTACAACCTAGCTATAAAACTATATTTAATGAGAGAACCTTTAAATATACTATATTAACTGATAATAAGGGCAATGAGATTCTAGATAAATATCTTCCAAATGGCTTAGATAAAAAAGTTATTACGGAAGAACGGTCAGGACATGGTCCTTTTAGTTGCAGACTAAATACAAAATATGTTGATATAGCCATGTTTAAAGAATACTTAGCTAACAAGAAACAGGGTGGCATAAAAGTAAGGTATTCCGAAAAAATTAAAAATAGTAATAGTTTAATGATTAATGAGTATTTTAAATGGCTGAAGAGTACAAAAGGAATAGATTATAATGATGAAATAATTATGGCACCTTTTGAACATGCAGCCAATGGTGGAATAAGAATTAATGAAAAAGCTGAAACAGGTGTTAAAGGCATTTATGCTGCTGGGGAAGTAACAGGGGGCATGCATGGTGCAGATAGGATTGGCGGTCTTTCTACTGCAAATGCATTAGTATTTGGGAAAATTGCAGGTAGGAATGCAGCCCTTTATGCAAAAGAACAAAGTATGGAATTAGGAGAAAAATTTATTGAAAATGAAATGAATAAATTGTTTAGCAATGGAAAAGCATTTAGTCTGGAACCGGATTATGTAATAGAAAAAATAAAGGAAATAATGTGGACAAATGGTTGCATTGTACGACGAGAAGAAAATCTTAAAAACGCTATAACAGAAATAAAGAAATTAGAGAGAGATTTTGATAGCACATATTATATTAGTAAAAATGAAAACATAAAGAATGCTATTAAAGCACATCATTTTCTTAGACTCTCTCTAGTTTTACTAAACGCTATGTTGTTACGAAAAGAAAGTCGAGGGTCACATTACAGAGAAGATTATCCTAATGAGGATAATGAGTTAAATAAAGTTATTATAATATCAAAAGGTCAAAATGACGAGATGAAATATAAATTTTCATAGATACAAAACGTAGTTTTATATGGGGGCATAGTTATGAAAGAGATTAAAAATGGAAGTGATTTGTCAATAGCAAATGCTTTGCAAAGACATTATGAAAAGATTGGTAAAAAGGATGAGAGGCCTAATGTACTAATTATTATGACTGACCAACAAAGACATGATACAATTGCACATTTAGGTAATGATCATATGATAACTCCAAATCTAGATAGGTTAGCTAGAGAAGGATGTAGTTATACTAACGCATATACCCCTAACCCAATATGTTGTCCAGCAAGACATTCCTTTCTAACAGGAATTTCTACGGGAAACCATGGAATTGCAGATAATGACTTCAATGCAAGACTGGCACCAGATATAGTAACATTTCCAAGAATACTTTCACAAGGAGATTATGTTACTGAAGCTATTGGAAAAATGCATTTTCAACCTTGTAGAGAGCACCATGGTTTCCAAAGACTTAAGTTAATGGAAGAAGTACCGGAACATAGAGAAGACGATGATTATCTATTATATTTGAAAGAGATGGGTTATGGCAATGTTCAAAATATACATGGAGTAAGAAATCTACTTTTTTATGCACCTCAAACACCCGTTATTCCTGAAGAACATCATGGGACAACTTGGGTTACAGATAGAGGTTTAGAATTTATTGATTCAAATGCAGGGAAAAGGCCATTTTTACTTTATTTAAGTTATATATCGCCGCATCCTCCATTTAATTGTTATAACAAATATTCAGATTTATATAAAGAAAAAGATATTCCAAAACCTGCAGAGTCACAGACTCCATTATGTGAATTATCTAAAGAAAATAAGATGTTTGGTGATTTACCAAATGAAAAATATATTAGAAGAATGAGAGAATCATATTATGGTCTGATTACTCAAATTGATTACAATATTGGAAGGATTATTAAGTCAATAGAAGATAATGGGGAATTAGATAATACACTTATTATATTTACAAGTGATCATGGTGATTTTATAGGTGATTATGGACTTTATCAAAAATTCTTACCATATGATAGTTGTGCAAGAATACCTTTGTTGGTAAGATACCCAAAAAGCTTTGATAAAGGTACAGTTAAAGAAGAGTTTGTTGACTTAACGGATATTTTTCCTACTGTATTAGATATCTCAGAATTAGACTACAAAGGAAACTATCCTTTGGTAGGGGAATCTCTTATAAGTAAAAATAAGAGGAAAGATCGTACTCACCAATATGTAGCTTATTCAGAAGGTAATAGAAGATGGGCTAGTGTTAGAAATAAAGAGTATAAGTATAATTATTATTATGGTGGAGGTAAAGAAGAATTATTCGATTTAGTAGATGATCCTAGTGAAACAACAAATTTATTATATTCCATTGAGAGCAAAGAAATTTTAGAAATAAAAAATAGTTTGAGAAGAAAGTTAGTTCAATATGAAAAAGAACAATGGAAGGCAGAATACATTGTTAATGATGATTTTATTGTTTTAGATGATTATAAAGCAGTTGCTACAAGAAATAAAGCATTCCCTGTATTCGGAAAAAACATTAAAAATAAATCAGATAAAGAAAACTTAAATGATTTTATTGACGAAGTAATACGAGCTGTCGAAGGTGAAGATTTAGTGAAATTCGAAGATCTTGATTATAAAGCATGGCAAAAGAACGGGAATTTTTCAGAAGAAGATTTAGAACGTTTATTTAATAAAAGATATAAAAATAAAAATTTCTAGTAGAGTATAGAGAGTCTTGCTCAAACAAGGGCTCTCTATTAAGGAGATAGAAAATTATGAGTAAAAAAATGAATTTTTTATTTATTGGAGTAGATCAATTAAGATTTGATACATTAGGTGTAAATGGAAATGACATTTGTGATACACCGAATATTGATAAACTGGCTAATGAAGGATACAACTTCTCAAGAGCTTACTCAACGTGTCCTCTATGTTCACCCGCTAGAGCTTCTATGTTTACAGGAAAGTATGCTTTTAAACATGGGATGGGTACTAATTGTGATATGTATCATTCATTATCTACAGAACTGAATGAACCAGAAATGCTTTTGCATAATAAACTTTTAGATAAAGACTATAAATGTGGTTATGTAGGGAAATGGCATGTAGGAACAAAATTAGGTCCATGTGATTATGGCTTTGAAGGAATGAATGTTCCGGGATATGGAAATTGTAGATTTGAAAAGGATTTTTTGGATTATTTAGATTCAAATCAATATAGTTACTCTATTGAAAAACCTATTCATTATAATCCAAACAATAAAACATTGTCTGCAGGAATTTGGAATGGAAGCGAAGAATCAACTACAGAATATTTTCTAGCCAACAAAACTATAGATCTTATAGATAAATTCACAAAGAATAATGATTCATTCTTTTTGACGTGCCAATTTTGGGGTCCACATGGCCCACATTTTCCGCCTAAATCATTCGTAGGGAAAAGTGATAGATCAAAAATAAAACCATGGATTAACTTTGAAGATGATTTAGAAGGTAAACCTGGCTTTGTTAAAAGACATCTAAGAGATTTTTATAGGAATCCACCTAAAAATTGGGATGAATGGAGAGAAGTTATAGGATTTTACTATGATTTTATGAGTTTTATAGACAAACAAATTGGAAGAATTTTAGATTACTTAGATGACATTGGTGAAAAGGATAATACAATTATATTCTTAACTTCTGACCATGGAGATATGAAAAGTGTACATGGTGGCCTTATTGATAAAGGATTTTTATATGAAGAAGCAATGCATATTCCATTTATTATGTACCATCCTGAGTATAGTGGTCTTAAAAATAGAAATGAGTTTATTTATAATATGGATATTATGCCTACTATTCTAGATGTAATAGGTGAAAACATATCTAATCTAGATGGTAGAAGTTTATTACCTTTACTTGAAAACAATTATGAATGGAATAGAAGAAATGCTTATTTGGAATTTCATGGTATTAGATTTTTGTACTCGCAACGAGCTGTAGTAAATGAAAATAATTATAAGTATATATGGACCCCAGGAGATTTTGATGAATTATATGATTTGAATAAAGATCCAGGAGAATTAAATAATCTTATTAATGATGATGAATATACGAAAATTAAAGATGGTTTAGTGGAACAATTAAAGGAAAATGCAGTGAAATACGAAGATCCACTTCAAGACTATGTTTATAAAATACTAGGTGAATGGTCAAATCCTTCTGGTCAAGTTGATACGACTGCGCAAAAGATATAATTCTGTAAATACTTTAGAGAAGAAATGAAAATATAAGATAAAGCGAAGGTGGTTAAATATGAATTTGAAGGATAATATATTTAAAAAACTCAAAGGTGGACTAATAGTTTCCTGTCAAGCATTAGAAGATGAGCCTTTATATTGTGAAAATGGTGGGATAATGCCTCTTATGGCTTTAGCTGCAAAGCAGGCAAATGCGGTAGGTATCAGAGCAAACAGTGTAAGGGATATAAAAGAAATTAAAGAAGAAGTAGACTTGCCTATTATAGGAATTATCAAAAGACAATATGAAGGCTATGATCAACATATAACAGTAACAATGAAAGAAATTGATGAATTGATCTCTATTAATACGGATATCATAGCATTTGATTGCACTTTACGAGAAAGACCTGATGGTCTTACTATAAATGAATTCATTACTAAAATTAAAGAAAAATACCCAGAACAATTGCTAATGGCTGATATTTCTACCTATGAAGAAGGTAGAAATGCTGCAAAAGCAGGTGTGGATTTTATAGGAACTACTTTAAGTGGGTATACAAGTTATTCACCACAAGTTAAAGGACCAGATTTCGAATTGATTGAGAAATTAGCAAAAAATTGTGATGCTCATATCATTGCAGAAGGAAAAGTACATTACCCAGAACAAGCAAAACGAGTACTAGAATTAGGTGCATTTGCAGTTGTAGTAGGAGGAGCAATAACAAGACCGAAAGAAATTACTGAAAGGTTTGTAAATGAAATTAAAGGCATTAATTCATAGAAGAAAGAGGAAGAAATATGAAAAAGTATATCGGAATTGATATTGGAGGTACTGAAATTAAAGCAGGAATAGTAAATGAAGAAGGTAAACTGTTATATAAAATTACTAGACCCTCAAACATTAATAATTATAAAATTCCGTTAATAGATGTTATTAAGAATATTACAAATGAAATCAATGTTTACACTATGAATAATGATATATGTATTGAAGGGGTAGGTGTATCCGCAGCTGGACAGATAGACAATAAGAATGGTGTAGTTATCGGTACTTGTGGCAATATTCCAGGGTGGAAAGGAACACATATAAAATCAGAAATGGAGAAAATTCTTCATTTAGATGTAATAGTAGAAAATGATGCAAATTGTGCTGCTTTAGCTGAGCATTGGATAGGAAATGGTAAAGAATATACGAATATGATTGCTTATACAATTGGAACAGGTATTGGCGGTGGAATAATACTTGATAATAAAATATTTTCAGGAAGTAATGGTATTGCAGGTGAGATTGGACATATTGTTTTAGAAAAAGATGGTGAGCCATGTACATGTGGTAATAAAGGATGCTTTGAACAATATGGATCAATGACTGCTTTGATTAAAAATGTAAAAAAGATAGTAGGAAACCAATTAAATGAAATTAATGGAAAAATAATTTTTGAAAAAGCGAAAGAAGGAAATAAAGAAATAGCCAAATGTATTGATCACTTTTTAGATTACAATGCTACGGGAATTGTAACTTTACTACACATATTTAATCCTGAAGCTGTTATTATTGGCGGAGGTGTTTCAAAACAAGGTGAGGTTATTATCCAACCCTTAATTAAAAAGGTAAAAGAAAAAGCAATGCCGGCCTTTTATGAAAATGTAGTCATAAAGACAGCCAAATTGTCTAATGATGCAGGAATGATAGGTGCAGTGAAAAATTATATGAATTTTAAAGATGAATAAATTCTTGGAGGGAGTTCAGAAATGATATACAAAGATTTGCTATTACAAGGATTTGAAGAAGTGAAAAAAATAGATGGCAAAGAAGGTGTACTATTACAAAGGGTTCCTCGAGACATTAGGAAAACATTTAAAGAAAATACTAGTAACATGTTAAAGAAACCAGCAGGTAATGAAATTCGTTTTGTACCATTAGAAAAAAAGATAAAAATATCCCTGGCAAGTTATCTAGATGAATATGATGAAGAAGGAACTGTTGCATGCGTTTACTATGGAGATTTTCAAGATAGAGTGTATTCTATAGGACAAGAACCTGTGGAAATTGAAATAAATTTACCTGAAATGATAACTAAGTATTATGAATCAGGGCTTCCTTTTATATATAATCCTAAAGTTGTAAGAATCATGCTAAGACATGGTAATGTTCATTTAGTAGATATTAAAGGTAAAACTAGAGTACCTAGAAAAGGGGAAATACCTAAAAATACTATGTTATCTTATGGGACATCAATTACACATGGTTCCACTGCAACTTTACCATCACTAGCTTATGCAAAATTAACTGCATGGAGACTGAAAATGGATAGTATTAATTTAGGTGTAGCTGGAACTGCTGTTTGTGAAAATGAAATGGCTGATTATATAGCTGATAGAAACGATTGGGATATATTAACTTTATGTCTGTCTGTTAATATGCTTAATTTGGCGTATACAGCAGAAGAGTTTTACAGTAGAGCATATTATATGGTAAATACTATTGCAGAAAAAAATCCTGACAAAAAAATATTTTGCATAAGTATTATAAAAAGCTATCATGATGCGGGTATTATTAAAGAAGAAGTTAAGACTGTATCAACCCCAAATAAATATAGAAATGCGTTGCAAGATATTGTAGAAAAAATTAATAGTAAAAACGTTATATATATAGATGGAATGAATTTATTAGATAATTATAACGGAATGACTACTGGAATATTACACCCAGGTGATTACGGTATGATTGATATTTCTAATAGTTTATATAAGAAGATTAAAGAGTATTTATAAATTAACTTTAGAGATTCAAGTTTAACTATTTATGTAAACATGAAGTTTCACAACGGATTCTCTATTTACTCGGAGGTTAATAAAATGATTCATGATAATTTGCTTTTGTATGGGTTTTCTGAATTAGTAAAAGTAGATGGAAGAGAAGGTTACTGCCTACAAAGAATTCCTAGTGATGTAAAAGATGGATTAAGAGAAAGAGCACAGATAAAGTCGCAAATGCCTGCGGGTAATGAAATTAGATTTGTACCTTTAGAGGATACGGTTACAATAAAATTAGTAAGTTATGAAGAAGATGCCATAGCGTGTGTTTACTATGGAGATTTTCAAGATAGGATATATCATATTGGAACAGATCCCGTTGAACTGAAAATAACTATTCCTGAAACAATTAATAAGTATGTAAAAATTAATGGTGAATATGTTTATCATCCAAAACTAATTAGAATAATGTTAAGTCATGGAAGTATACATTTGATTGATGTAACCGGAAAAAGACGACCACCATTTAAGGATGAGATGCCATGTAAAACAATGCTATCATACGGTACATCTATTACTCATGGATATAGTGCTTCGTTACCATCTTTATCATATGCAAAATTGACAGCTAGAAAATTGAATATGGATCACATTAATTTAGGGTTTTCAGGGTCAGCATATTGTGAAAGAAGTATTGCAGATCATATAGCAAAGAGAAATGATTGGGATCTATTAACACTTTGTATTTCTGTTAATATGCTAAATCAAGGTTTTACTTTAGAAGAATTTTATGACCGAGCTAGTTATATGATTAAGACTATTGTAGAAAACCATCCAAATAAAAAGATAGTGTGTATAAGTCCTTTTAGATATCATGAAGATGCCAACATTACATTAGATGAACTTAATATAGTTTCAAAAGGGAAAGAATATAGAGATGTCTTAAAATGTATCGTAACGGATATGAAAAATAGTAACTTATTATATCTAGATGGTATGGAGTTATTAAGTAGCTATGGAGGGTTAACTTCAGACTTATTGCATCCAGGGGATTATGGAATGATTAGTATTGTTGAAAAATTAGTCTATCACATAAATAATACTTGGAAATTGTAAGTAAATAGATTGGAGATGCGAAAATGGTAGTAGATAATATCAAAAACTATAAGTTATATGAGGATATACATAGCGAATTTCGAAATGCATTTCAATTTGTTAAGGACTTTGTAGAATGCGCAAAACCGGATGGCAAATATGAAATCAATGAAAATGTATATGCTATTGTAACTAGCTACAAAACAGAATTAGGTAATTGTGATTTTGAGACCCATGAACAATATTTAGATGGTCAATTTATTTTTAAGGGAAAAGAAGCTATAAACTGGGCGGAAAAATCAAAATTAGAGACTACTAAAGAGTATGATCGAGACAATGATTTTGCTTTACACACAGGTGAAATCCAAACTATTCTAAAGTTACAAGAAGGTGATTTTGCTATTTTCTTTCCAGAGGATGCGCATACACCTAAAAGGGCGTATAACGGCGTGTGTGAAGATGTTAAAAAAATTATTATAAAAATAAAAGTTAATTAAAGGGTAAGTATTTATATGAATTCTTTTATTAGAGGAGTGATAGAAGTGAATAGTAGAGATAGAGTGTTAATGGCTATAGAACACAAAGAAGCGGATAGAGTTCCTAAGTTTGATGCTTTTTGGGAAGATGCAATTCATGACTTTTATGAGCAAGGGTTACCTAAAAATATTGAGAATAAGGCGAAAAAAATAATTGTTGATGGCCGAGAAAAAACTATTGGAAGTCCAATAAATGATTATTTTGATTTTGATATAGATACATTATTCATGGATAATTCAATGAGATTTGAATCAAAAATAATATCACAAGATGAGGAATTTACAATAGTACAAGATAGAGCTGGTTATACTGTTAAGAGGTTTACAGGAAAATCATGTTCTATGCATTTTATGAAACATGAGAATAAAGAATTAGAAGATTGGGATAAAAATAAACATAAATTTAACTTTGATCCTAATGATACTAGTAGAATAGATAATGAATCATATTTTATGCATATTAATGAATTTCCTTCTTGGGAAGGTGCTAAAGTAATTTTTGATGAATATAGAAAAAGAAATAAATTTATTACTATTAATACTTATGGACCACTTGAAGGAACTTGGAGACATCATGGATATGAAGAAACTCTAATGGATCTACTAGTTGAACCCGAGTATATGCATGAAATGCTTGGAAAAATAACTGATTTGACAATTGATACATTGAAATATGCTATAGAAAAGGGAATTAAACCTGATGGATTATGGATTGCAGAAGATATGGGAGGAACTCATACAACACTATTCTCTCCAGCTACTTATAAAGAAATGATTTGGCCTTACCATAAAAAGATAGGAGATTTTTTGCATGCCAATGGTATAAAATTCATGATGCATAGCTGTGGAAAAGTTGAAAGTTTAATACCAGATTTAATAGAAGCAGGACTAGATGTATTACAAGCTATTCAAGTAAATACAGGTATGGATGTTAGAGAGTTGAAAAAACAATACGGTGATGAATTAACTTTCTTTGGAAATATAGGAGCAGAAATACTTGGAGGATCTTTTGAAGATATTGAGAATGAAATAGGTGGTAAGATTCCAATTGCTATGAAGGGTGGCGGATATATTTATCACTCAGACCACAGTATTCCTTATTCAGTTAGCTTCCAAAATTATTGCTATGTTATGAAAATGTTAGATAAATATGGAAAGTACAAGTAAATATTGATTATATATTAAATTAATGGAGGATTAATATGTTAGGTCATGATAGATGTTTAAAGAGTTTAAGAGGAGAAAAAGTAGATAGAATATCTGTACATCCTGAGATTGATTTAGTTTATGCAGCACCTCAATTTAATGTTTCGGTCGGTGAGTGCTTTATATATCCAGAAACACATGCAAAAGCATTGGTTAATAGTTTAGAGCTGCATCCAGATGTTGATGGACTATATGTGAATTTGTGTGTATCACCAAAGATAGCAGTAGAAGATAGAACTGAATTAGATGGATTAACTAAAGAAGAAATAAGATATATAAAAGATTCAGCAGGAATGACTTGGCGTATACCGAACAATGATGTTGGAGCAGTTACGGAACATGATATTGTTGATTTAGATGATGAGAGATTAATTACGGAAGATCCATTTATAGTAGGGATATTGGAAACATATAAGCTTATCCCAGAGGAAACTAAAAAGAAGTATTTAATTATTCCTGGTATCACAAGTCCATATTGTCAACTAGATTTTATATTGGGAATGACCCCTTTGCTATTGGCTATGTATGATGAACCAGAAAAATTGAAGAAAGCTTTACAGCATAGAACGAACTTAGCTATTAAGTGGGCAAATGAATATGCAAAATTAGGAGTAGAGTGCGTATGGATAGGAGATGGATCAGCTTCTTCAAGTATAATTTCACCTGAGATGTATGAAGAATTTGTATTGCCATATGTAACACAATTAGTAGATGTCTTAAAATCACATGGAATAACTAGTATTATGCATGTTTGTGGAGATATAAACCCTTCTATTGATGTGATTTCAAGGAGTGGAGTAGATGGTTTAGATATCGATTTCCCTGTTGATTTAGAAGTAGCTCGTAAAAAAGTTCCTAAGCATATATGCTTTAAAGGAAATCTAAATCCTGTTAATTTACTTCAAAAAAGTGCTGATGAAATCTATAAAGAATGTCAAGAGATTATATTAAATGCTGGAGAGCCATTTGTATTAAGTACAGGATGTTTATTAGCTAGAGATACACCACCGAAAAACGTGGATGCTATGGTTAAAGCAGCAATGGAGTATAAGAAATAGAATTGTTTGAAAATAATAACTTTCATTTATTAAAGAATATTCCCAATAGTAATAGGGAATATTTTTTAATAAAGAGGTGATTTAATGTTTATACCAGATAAAATTATAATTGATGAAAAAGCAATGGATTATGAAATGGGAAAAAAGGTTTTTAAAGAATTTAAGAACACTAAAACTGAAATAATCATAAGAAAAGGTGGTCGTGTTACTGAACTGGGTAAGATGGCTCCTTTTGATGCATATAAATTTGGAAAAAAGATATTAGTTGTAGGTATTAGAAAAGAATCAAAGTTCCAAAGCTGTAAACCATCTGCTAATTATCAATTACCTTTGGTAAGTGGATGCATGGGTATGTGTGAATATTGTTACCTCCAAACTCAATTTGGTAAAAGACCATATGTTAAAGTATATGCCAATATAGAAGATACATTAAAACAAGCTGCAGGGTATTTGGATGAGAGTCCTGATGAAATAATGATTTTTGAAGGAGCTGCGACTTCAGATCCTATACCTATTGAACCATATACAGGCATTTTAAAAACATCTATAGAATTTTTTGCAAATAAAGAAAACTCTAAGTTCAGATTTGTATCTAAATACAATGATGTAGAAAGTTTTATAGGTATAAATCATAACAGAAAAACAACTATTAGATTCAGTATTAACACAAATAGAGTTATTGGAAGATATGAGCACAAAACTACCACACTAGAAGAAAGAATTGAAGCAGCAAGAATGGTCTCTAATAGTGGATACCCTATAGGATTTATTATTGCACCTGTTTTTATTTATGATGGATGGGAAAAAGAATATAGTTATTTAATGCATTATATAAAGGCTCATCTAAATAATGCTTACATAAAATTCGAAGTTATTTCTCATAGATATACATCAAGAGCAAAAGAAAATATTTTGAATGTTTTTCCTAATACTAAATTAGTGTTTAGTGAAGAAGAAAGGCAGTTTAAATATGGTCAATTTGGTTATGGTAAATATGTTTATAATAAAGAAAAGCTAAAGTCTATCAAAGAATTCTTTAATAACAACCTAATAAATTTATTTGGAGAAGAAAGCATAAATTATATAATTTAAGTTAGTATTGATAATTGAGAAAGTAATTAAGGTATAAAATATTATTAAAATAAATACTTTGCTACTATACAAAAACATATATATTTGGTAAAATAAGAAGTTAATAAAAATGGTTCGTTAAAAATATATATTTAAATTGAGAGGTTAATTATTATGATAAATTTTGAAAATTTAGGGCTTAGTGAACAAATATTAAGCACTTTAAAAAAACAAGGTATAACTAAACCTATGCCAATTCAAGAGCAAAGTATTTCATTAATAAATGATGGTTACGATATTATAGCTGAAGCTCAAACTGGAACTGGAAAGACTCTTGCATTTCTATTACCAATGTTTGAAAATATGTCTTCTGATGCAGATGAAATTCAAGGGTTAATTCTCACACCGACAAGAGAACTTGCAATACAGATAACGGAAGAAGCTATGAAATTAAAAGAAGGAAAAAATTTAAATATTCTAGCTGCTTATGGTGGAAAGGATATAGGGTCGCAATTAAAGAAATTAAGAGGAAATATTCAACTTGTAATAGCAACCCCTGGTAGATTGCTGGATCACTTAAGTAGAGGGACTATAAAATTAGATAAATTAAAAACACTAGTTTTAGATGAAGCAGATCAAATGCTTCTTATGGGATTTAAAAATGAAGTTGAAACTGTAATTAAAGAGACATCAAAGAAAAGACAAATGCTTTGTTTTTCTGCGACTATGAGTCCGCAAGTAAAAAAATTAGCTTATAGATATATGAATGATCCAAAAGTAGTAACTGTTGAAAAAGAGGAAGTAACTCTTAAGAATATAGAACAAGTTTTAATTGAGACTACTGATAGAAGAAAGCAAGAAGATTTATGTAAAGTTTTAGATGAAGACAATCCATTTATGGCAATCATATTCTGTAGAACTAAGAGAAGAGTTGATGTTCTAGAAACTGCTCTTCATCAGAAGGGATATAATTGTAAAAAACTTCATTCTGATATAATTCAGTCTAAAAGAGAAAGAATAATGAAGTCTTTTAAAAATTGTGATATTCAGTACTTGATAGCTACGGATGTTGCTGCTAGAGGATTAGACATAACAGGAGTTTCACATATATACAATTATGATATTCCTGAAACTACTGAGAGCTATATTCATAGAATAGGGCGGACAGGAAGAGTTGGAGAAAAAGGGCATGCTTATTTATTTGTAGCTCCAAAGGATAAGAAAACTTTGGATGTGATAGAGCGACAAATCCAATATAAAATTCCAAAGAAGATATTAGAATAGAGATTGAAAAAGTGTAACAATTTTATAGAAATAAAATTGATAATATGTTTTAAATATGGTATAATTAAACAAAATGATGTATAGTTAGCACGACGTAGTGCAGAAAATATGCAATGAAGCTTATAAGGTAATCGAGAGATTTCTTTATGAGCTTTTATTATTTTTTTGTCTCTAGATAAAGTTTGGTGCATTGAAATAAATACCTAATAGGAGTAATTCAAAATGGTAAATAATAATTAAAAAGCGGGGTGTATATATGGATTTGCTGGAAAAAATATTTGAAGCTGGAGTTGTTGGAGCAGGTGGAGCTGGATTTCCTACTCATGTTAAATTGAATTGTAAGGTAGATTATTTAATAATTAATGGATCTGAATGTGAGCCACTTCTTAAAACAGACCAATATCTGATGAAAACTAAAGCTGAGAATATAGTTGAATCAATTGAAGAGATTGCAAAAGTTGTAGGAGCAAAAAAAGCAATAATAGGATTAAAAAAGAAATACAAAATTCAAATTGAGAGTTTAAAAAAAGCAATAAGGGATTTGAATTCTTCAGTTGAATTACATCTAATGGATAATTTTTATCCTGCAGGGGATGAGCAAATTTTAGTTTATGAAATCACTAAAAGAGTCATACCACCAAGTGGAATTCCTTTAAATGTTGGAGTGGTAGTATCAAATATTGAGACAGTTGCAAACATTTACAGAGCTATGAATGATAAACCTGTGATTCATAGGCATGTTTCTATGGTTGGTATGGTAAAACAACCTATGATTTTAAAAGTACCTATTGGAACATTGATTTCTAAGTGCATTTATGAAGCAGGTGGTGCTTTGATAGATGATTATAGTATTATTTTGGGTGGCCCTATGATGGGAAAAATTTTTGATAAAGATGAATTAGATGAGATGACTATAACAAAAACTACTGGAGCAATAATAATTTTACCTAAAGATCACTATATTATTAATAGAAGTAAAACTTCCATAGAACATATATTAAATAGGGCAACTTCAGCGTGTATTCAGTGTTCTTATTGTACAGATTTTTGTCCAAGGCACTTAATTGGACATCCTCTTAAACCACATAAAATTATGAGAGCAGTAGCTTTTTCTGATTTTAATGATAGTGTAAAAACTGCGCAGTTATGCTGTGAATGTGGAGTTTGCGAACTTTACGTATGTCCTATGGGATTATCACCAAAGACTGTAAATATATATTTAAAAGAAATGATGAGGGAAAAAGGAATTAAATATGCAAATGAGTCAAAAGAAACATCGGCTTTAGAAGAGCGAGATTTTAGAAAAGTCCCTGTCAATAGACTCATATCTAGATTGGAATTGAATGAATTTGTACATCAGAATGTTCATGATTTAAAAGAGATAAATGTTAGCGAAGTAAATATCTCATTAAAACAGCATATAGGTGCCCCTGCAAGTCCTGTAGTTTCTGTGGGAGATACTGTAGAGAAAGGGCAGTTAATTGGAGCTATGAAAGAAGGAGAACTAGGAGCAAATGTTCATGCCTCTATTGACGGAAAAGTGATAGAAGTTTCAAATAAGATTACTATAAAAAGTGAAAGTTTTGAGGTGATTGAGGAATGAATACAATAGGTATGATTGAATTGAATAGTATTGCTAAAGGCGTAGAAACAGCAGATTTTATGATAAAAGCTGCTGCAGTAGACTTGATAGTTTCTAAAACAATTTGTCCTGGAAAGTATTTGATTTTGATTGCAGGAGATGTAGGAGCAGTTAATTCTTCTGTAGATGCGGGATTGGCCAGTGGTGGTCAATTTATTGTAGATAGCCTTGTTATATCAAGAGTTCATCCAGATTTAATAAGTGCTATTAACCAATCAACTGATGTTGGAGAAGTAAACTCTGTTGGGGTTATAGAATATTTTTCAATAGCTACAGCTATATTGGGAGCAGATGCAGCAGCTAAAGCTGCTAGAGTAAAACTTATAGAGGTGAGACTTGGAATAGGAATAGGAGGAAAAGCTTTTGTTACTCTTAGTGGTGATGTAAGTGCTGTAAATGAAGCAGTAGAAGCTGGGGCAAGAGTTGGTAAAGAGAAAGGAATGTTAGTAACTAAAGTTGTTATACCTTCTCCTAGAAAAGAAGTATTCTATAAATTATTATAAAATTATAAAAAAATCATATGAATATATTGACAAATGTTTATTATGGTATATAATGTAAATATAGTAATATAATTATCGATTTTGAAATTTGCACAAAGGAGTGCAATTTTAAAAAGAGCAAAGTAGCTTATAAAAATATTTTTGTAATGTTTTTATAAGCTTTTTATATTTAATTTTGGTTGTGTTTTAAAGGAATGTTGGATTTGTGCATAACAAAAATAAAGTAGTTGTAAGTTAAGGAAACTGACAATTTAAACCTAACAACTTACAACATTTTAAAAGTGGGGTGCAAAATGGGAGAAAAACAAAGAATAATTCAAGAATATGTACCTGGTAAACAGGTTACCTTAGCACACTTGATTGCACATCCTAATAAGACTGTATATAAAAAACTAGGACTAGCAGATGAATACAATGAAGCCATTGGTATCTTAACTATTACACCAAGTGAAGCAACGATAATAGCAGCAGATGTAGCTACAAAAACTGCAGCAGTTGAAATTGGTTTTGTGGATAGATTTAGCGGATCGCTAGTTATTGTTGGAGACGTTTCAAGTGTAGAAGCCGCTTTAAAAGGAGTTTTGGAAATGTTATCTAATACACTTTCTTTTTCTTCATTTAAAATAACTAGGTCTTAGGAGGAAAAGTGTTGAAAAAACTTATTTTAATTGGAAAAAGCGGTTGTGGTAAAACAACTTTGACACAAGTTTTATATCAAAAAAAAATAGATTATAAGAAGACTCAATCCATGGAGTATTATGAAAATATTATTGATACCCCTGGAGAATACATAGAAAATAGAAGGTTTTATAAAGCATTAATAGTATCATCAGTTGATTGTGATGTTATTGGATTGCTTCAAGATTGTTCAAAAGATGATAGTATTTTTCCACCAAATTTTTCTTCAATATTTGCTAAACCAGTTATAGGGATAATTACTAAATCGGATTTATGCAATGGAGAAGAAAAATATAAAAGAGCAGAAGAATTTCTTCTAAGTGCAGGTGCTCAAAGAATATTTAAAACGAGTTCCTATAATAATGAAGGAATAGATAGAATAAAAGAATATTTAAATGAATAAAGTATAAAATAAATAATTATTTATATTTAAGTATTTATTCAATTATGGGATCGTTAAAAAATAAATTCTACTATACTTTACTGACAAAAGTGGGAAATAATTTTTTAGCCAACCTTAAGTGAGGTGGAATTAGTGAAAAAGAAAATAGTAATAGCCGACGATGAGCCTATTACAAGGATTGACTTAAGAGAGATTCTAGAAGAAGCAGACTACGAGGTAGTAGGGGAAGCTTCTGATGGGTTCGATGCAGTTGAACTCTGTAAGAATCATATGCCAGATTTGGTTTTAATGGACATAAAAATGCCTTTGCTAGATGGAATAAATGCATCAAAAATTATCATGGAAGAAGAATTAGCGAATTCAATAATCCTTTTAACAGCTTATAGTGGAAAAGAGTTTATTCAAAAAGCAAAGGAAGCAGGAGTTATGGGATACTTAGTAAAGCCAATTGATGATAAATCGTTATTGCCTGCAATAGAAATAGCATTATCAAAGGGAAAAGAAATAAGAAAAATGAAGAAGGATATAATAGAAGCAAATGAAAGTCTTGAAGCTAGAAAAAAAATTGAAAGAGCAAAAGGAATATTAATGAGGAAAAATTGCATGTCGGAAGAAGAAGCTTACAGAAATATAAGAAAACTTAGTATGAATAAAAGAGTTTCGATGAAAAAGATTGCTGAAATAATTATTATGAGCAGCAATATGAAGAATTAAAGGTGAATGATATGAAAAAAATACGTGAACTTTGCTATATGTATACTGATTTGATTGATCAGGATATATACATTATTGAACATATTGCATCAGTTCTTCCTGTAATTTCAAATTTGGTTGAAGCAGATGTTTTTATAGATTGTCCCACAACTGATCCAAATGAAGCAATAGTCGTGGCTGAAGCAAAGCCAAATAATCATTATTCTATGTATAAGAATACTGTTGTAGGGGAGCTTGCGTTGAGAGAAAATGAGCCGGCAGCCCTTAGAACACTTGAGCTTGGAATGCCTACAAGAGATTTAAAGGCAGTTACTCAAGAATGTATGAATGTAAGACAAACAGTTGAACCTATAAAAAATGATAACGATAGGACAATTGGAGTTTTAATTATAGAAAAAGATATTACAGAAACAATAAATACTAATAGACGTATAGAAATATTAGCAGAAAATAATGAGTTGCTTGGAAACAATATTAATAATAATGAAGGAAATATTACATATCATATTGATGATGCAATATTAATATTTGATGAAAATGGAATTATAAGATATATTAATCCAGTGGCTGAAAAGCTTTACAAAAAATTAGGATATCAAGATAATTTAATAAATATGCCTTTTGATAATGTATCTTTGGATAATAAATCATTTAGAGAAATAAATTCTAATAATCAACCAGATGCATCAGAGGTTAATATTGGTAAATTATCTTTGCAAGTTAAGTACATAACTCAAAGTAATAATGGTTTAAATATGATAATGTTTATTAAAGATATAACTGATATGAAGCAAAAAGAAAAAGAGTTAATATTAAAGTCTGTGGCAATTAAAGAAATTCATCATAGAGTAAAAAATAACCTTCAGACAATAGCTAGTTTACTTAGACTTCAATCTAGAAGGATGGATAATGATCAGTTAAAAACTGCTTTAGATGAGAGTATGAATAGAATATTGAGTATTGCTACAACCCATGAAATATTAGCTCAAGAAGGAATTGACGAGGTAGATATAAAAGAAGTTATAACTAAAATTAAGAGTAATATAATTAGAGTTTTCAGTATTAAAACAAGTAATATTGAAGTTAAAGTAGATGGAGATAGTTTCAGAATTGAATCTGATAAATCAACTTCTATTGCGCTTATTGTTAATGAACTTTTGCAAAATTCACTTCAATATGCGTTTGAGAATAGGGAAAGAGGAAGTGTACATATCACTATTCAAAGAGGAAAAGTTTATTCTAGTATTTCAGTTATTGATGATGGTGTTGGATTTGATACTACTTCTATTAGTAATAAGAGTTTAGGGCTAAACATTGTAAAAAGTTTAGTTAAAGATAAATTGCATGGAAATTTCAATATATTTTCTAATAGCAATGGAACAAAGATTTTATTTGATTTTAAAAATGAATAATAAAATATACACAACGATGTGTATATATATGGTTTCCAAGTGAAGATTAAATTAAATTTCACTTAAAAAGAAATCTTATAAAAGGCGATGAAGCCCAGAGTTTAATTAACTTTGGGCTTTTTATTATTTTATTTTAGTAAAGAAGGTGTGTAATAGAGTGAGAGAGGAAATTCTAAGTGCTGGAATTGATATCGGGACATCAACAACGCAGCTTGTTTTCAGCAGAATAACTATTGAAAACACTGCCTCTAGTTTTTCTATTCCAAGGATAAAAATTGTAGACAAAGATATTATTTATAGGAGTAATATTTATTTTACACCTCTAAAATCTCAAAAGGAAATTGATGCAAAAAAGGCAAGAAGTATTATTGAAAGAGAATATTTTAACGCAAAAATTAAGCCAGCTGATGTCAAAACTGGTGCAGTTATTATTACGGGAGAAACAGCTAGAAAAGAGAATGCTAGTCAAGTTGTAGAAATTCTAAGTGGCTTTGCTGGAGATTTTGTTGTAGCTACAGCTGGACCAGATTTAGAGTCAATTATTGCTGGAAAAGGAGCAGGGGCAGACAAAATTTCAAGAGAAGAGGATTGCGTAGTAGTTAACCTTGATATTGGTGGAGGTACAACAAATATTGCAGTTTTTAAAGATGGAGAAGTAATAGATACAGGGTGTTTGGACATTGGTGGTAGATTAATAAAAATAGATAAAATTTCTAAAAAGATAACTTATATTGCGCCAAAAATTAAAGAATTAGCAGAAAGGGAAGGCGCAAAAATCCATATAAACCAGATTCCTAATAAGGGGGATATTGAAAAAGTAGTTAAAGCTATGTGCAGATTACTAGAAGAGGCTATAGGAATAAAATCAAGAACAAAAGATTATGAAAAAATAATAACAAATAAAGGGATAAAAGCTGATTATGACATTGATTATATAACTTTTTCTGGTGGAGTTGCTGATTATGTTTATGAAGGTAAGGATGAAGAAGATTTTAAGTTTGGTGATATAGGTGTTTTACTTGGCCATATAATTAAACAATCTACATTATGTGATAAATCTAAATTGAGGGAATCTTGTGAAACAATAAGAGCAACAGTTGTTGGAGCAGGTTCACATACAACAGATATTAGCGGAAGTACTATTACTTATACTGAAGATATTTTTCCGATAAAAAATTTGCCGATTTTAAAACTTTCACAAGATGATGAACTTAAAGGGTATGACGGAATAGAGAAAGCCACTAAAAAGAAATTGAAATGGTTTAGTTTGGAAAATGAAATTCAAAGAGTAGCTATAGCAATAAAAGGTCCTAAGAATCCTAGTTTCTTAGAAGTACAGCAATTAGCAGATTCAATAATTAAGGGTATGAGTGAACATATAGAAAGGGGATTTCCACTAATTGTAATTGTCGAAAATGATATAGCAAAAGTACTTGGTCAGACAATTTTCAAAAAGTTAGACTTCAACAAGAAAGTAATATGTATAGATAACATCAAAGTTGAAAATGGAGATTATATCGATATAGGGAAGCCTCTTGTTAATGGTAAGGTTGTTCCAGTGGTTATTAAAACATTAGTTTTTAATTCATGAATGCAAAAAAACATTCATTTATAACTATAACATGGTTTAAATAAAAAAATAAAGGGGGAAGAGAAGTGATATTAAAAACAAAGTTATTCGGTAAGGTTTATCAATTTGCATCAGTTAAAGAAGTATTAGCAAAAGCAAATGAAGAAAAATCGGGTGATAAATTAGCTGGCGTAGCTGCAAAAAGTGCAGAAGAAAGAATTGCTGCAAAGGCTGTTTTAGGAAATCTTACTTTAGCAGATTTGAGGAATAATCCTGTAGTTCCATATGAAATCGATGAGGTTACTAGAATTATTCAAGATGCAGTAAATGAAAAAATCTATGGTGAAATGAAAAACTGGACTGTTTCAGAACTAAGACAGTGGATATTAGATGAAAATACAACTGGTGTGGATATTAGAAGAGCAAGTAGAGGATTAACTAGTGAAATGGTTGCCGGAGTTGCAAAGCTTATGTCAAACTTAGATCTTATTTATGGAGGTAAGAAAATAAGAGTAAGTGCCCATTGTAATACTACTATTGGATTAGACGGAACATTATCAGCAAGACTTCAACCTAATCATCCTACAGATGATATAGATGGTGTAGTTGCAGAAATTTTTGAAGGTTTGTCTTATGGGGTAGGAGATGCAGTAATAGGCTTAAATCCTGTTGATGATACTGTTGGGAATGTAGCTAAAATTCTTAAAAAATTCGATGAAATTAAGAATAAATTTGAAATTCCTACTCAACAATGTGTACTTGCTCATGTTACTACTCAAATGGAAGCAATTAAACAGGGTGCTCCATCAGATTTGATTTTCCAAAGCGTTGCTGGTTCTGAAAAAGGGAATGAAGCATTTGGAGTAACTGCTGCTATGTTAGATGAAGCAAGGGCATTGGTATTAAAAGAAGGAACTTCAACTGGGCCTAATGTAATGTATTTTGAAACAGGTCAAGGAGCAGAATTATCCTCAGAAGCCCATCATGATTCAGACCAAGTCACTATGGAAGCTAGATGCTATGGATTTGCAAAACGGTATAAACCTTTCTTAGTTAATACTGTTGTAGGTTTTATAGGACCAGAATACTTGTATGATAGCAAACAGGTAATTAGAGCAGGTCTTGAAGATCATTTTATGGGTAAGTTAACTGGAATATCAATGGGTTGTGATGCTTGCTATACAAATCATATGAAAGCTGACCAAAATGATATAGAAAACTTAGCAGTATTATTGGTAAGTGCAGGATGTAATTATTTCATGGGAGTACCTCATGGTGATGATGTAATGCTTAATTATCAATGTACTGGATATCACGAAAGTCCAACTTTAAGAGAATTGCTAGGATTAACTCCTACAAAAGAATTTGGAGCTTGGATGGAAAAAATGGGAATAACTAAGGACGGAAAATTAACTTCAAAAGCTGGAGATGCATCAATATTTCTTAAATAAAAAAGGGGGGTAAGGAATGTTTTCTGAGAATGATTTAAAAAAATTAGTAGAACAAGTTCTTGAAGAAATGACTTCAAAAGAGATAGTTAAGAACGATCAAAAATTAATAAAGGATGATTGTTGTGAAGTTGAAGAAGGTATACTTCCTGATTTGCTTGATACAGATTTAAAAACACAATTATTAGTAAAAGATCCTGAAGATAAAGCAGGGTATTTAAAAATGAAACAACGCACTCCTGCAAGAGTTGGTGTTGGAAGATGTGGGCCAAGATATTTGACTGAAACAATGCTTAGATTCAGAGCAGACCATGCAGCTGCTCAAGACGCAGTTTTTACTGATGTGTCACAAGATTTTTTAGATGAAATTAAATTATTTTCGGTTAAGACAAAGTGTATAGATAAAGATGAGTATTTAACTAGACCTGATTTAGGTAGAAAGTTTGATGATGATCAGTTATCTATTATAAAAGAAAAGTGTAAAAAAGGAATGAAAGTACAAATTTACGTATCAGATGGATTAAGTTCTACAGCTATTGAAAGTAATGTGAAAGATGTACTACCAGCAATGATTCAAGGATTGGAAGGTTATGGTATTTCAGTTGGAGAACCTTTCTTTGTAAAATATGGTAGAGTTGGTGCAATGGATGTAGTATCAGAAACTCTTGGAGCAGATATTACTTGTGTTCTTATAGGGGAAAGACCAGGACTTGTTACAGCTGAGAGTATGAGTGCTTATTTAGCTTACAAAGCTACTGTTGGGATGCCTGAAGCAAGAAGAACAGTTGTTTCAAATATTCATAAGGGTGGTACACCACCAGTTGAAGCAGGAGCTCATATCGCTGACATTATAAAGACCATGCTAGAGAAAAAAGCAAGTGGAACTGATTTGAAATTATAATTTTAGGAGGAATAATAGATGAAAAATGATGCTTTGTTAACGAATGTACTTAGTGTAAAAATCATTTCAAATGTAAATCCTGACATGGCAAAAGAACTGAAATTAGATCAAGATCAAAGGAGTATAGGGCTTATTACTACTGATTGCGATGATGTTGGGTATACTGCTATTGATGAAGCTACTAAAAAAGCTGATGTAAAGGTAGTATATGCAAAATCTATGTACGCAGGAGCCGGAAATGCTAGTACAAAATTAGCTGGCGAATTTATTGGAATTCTTGCAGGACCTACACCTGCAGAAGTTAGAAGTGGATTAAATGCTGCTGTAGATTTTATTGAAAGTGGAACAGCAACATTCTATAGTGCAAATGAAGATGATAGTATTCCTTATTATGCTCAATGTGTTTCAAGAACAGGTTCTCATCTTTCAGAAACAGCAGGAATTAGAGAAGGAGAAGCATTAGCATACTTAATAGCACCTCCATTAGAAGCTATTTATGCCTTAGACGCAGCAATGAAGGCAGCAGCTGTAGAAATGAAAGCATTCTTTGGACCACCGTCTGAAACTAACTTTGGTGGAGGTCTATTAACAGGCAGTCAGTCAGCTTGTAAAGCGGCTTGTGATGCTTTCGCATCAGCAGTTAAGTATATCGCAGATAATCCTTCTGAGTATTAGTTTTAGGATTAATTTATGAAAAAATCTGCATTAGGTCTAATTGAAACCTATGGTTTTGTAGGTGCAGTTGAAGCTTTGGATATAGCATTAAAATCTGCTAATGTAAATTTAGTTGGCTGTGAATTTGTTAAAGGCGGTATAGTTACAATTGAAATAACAGGAGATGTAGGAGCTGTTAGAGCTTCAGTAGAGGCATCAACAGTAGCTGTGAAAAAATTAAGTAGCCTTATAACTTCTCATATTATTGCTAGACCTTCAGAGCAGATATGGGGAATGTTGATTAAAGAAGAAGAGCAACTAAATCCAAAAGAGGATAGAGTGAATCATAATGATGATAGTAATATAGTACAGATTATTAATGAAGATATAGAAGATGATATAGTTCAAGATGTACAAGAGGATATATTTCAAGATGTAGAAGAAGACTTAGAACAAGAAGAGACAATTTTTACTAAAGAAGAACTTGGATTAATGAAAGTTCCGGAATTAAGAACTTTAGCAAGAAAATTGAATATTACTGCTATGACGAAAAAAGAAATTAAATTTGGAAAAAAAGAAGAACTTATTAAAGCAATAGTAGACTTCTATAAAAGGAGGGATGAGTAAATGGATATTGTCGATAGAGATTTGAAATCTATTCAAGAAGTTAGAAATTTAGTTTCTAAGGCGAAAGAAGCACACGAACAATTAAGCCAAATGAGTCAAGAGGAAATCGATAAAATCACTAAAAATATGGCTGAGGCTGCTGAAGCAAATGCAGATAAACTTGCCAAGCTTGCAGCAGATGAAACTGGATTTGGAAAATGGAAAGACAAGATAATAAAGAATATATTCGCAAGCAAAAATGTATATGACTATATCAAGGATATGAAGACAATAGGTATTATAAATGAAGATAAAGTTAATAAAATTGTTGATGTAGCCACACCGGTAGGAATTATTGCAGGGCTTATTCCTTCAACAAATCCTACTTCAACTACAATTTTTAAAGCCATTGTAGCGATAAAAGCAGGAAATGCAATAGTTTTCTCACCTCATCCAAATGCAAAAGAATGTATATTGGAAACTGCAAAGGTATTGAGGGATGCTGCTGAAAGTGCAGGAGCACCAAAAGGAACTATAAGTTGTATGACAGTGCCTACTTTAGAAGGAACTAATGAATTAATGAAGCATAAAGATGTTTCATTAATATTAGCAACAGGTGGAGAGGCAATGGTAAAAGCAGCATATAGTTCAGGAACACCAGCCATAGGAGTTGGGCCAGGAAATGGTCCTGCATTTATTGAAAGGACTGCTGATATAGAGAAATCAGTTAAGCGGATTATTGATAGTAAAACCTTTGATAATGGCATTATCTGCGCATCTGAGCAATCTATAGTTATTGAAGAGTGTATAAAAGATAAAGTTAAGAAAGAATTGGTAAGACAAGGTGGTTATTTCTTATCAAAAGAGGAATCAGATAAGTTATCGAAGTTTATTTTGAGAGCAAACGGTACAATGAATCCTAGGATAGTAGGGAAAGATGTTCAGATGTTAGCTAAAATGGTTGGATTGTCAATACCTGAGGATATAAGAATTTTATTATCTGAACAAACAAGTGTAAGTAAGCAAAATCCTTATTCAAGAGAAAAACTTACACCTATATTGGCATTTTACTGTGAAGAGAATTGGGAGAAAGCATGTGAAAAAAGTATTGAACTTCTCAATAATGAAGGTAAAGGTCATACAATGATAATTCATTCAAATAATGAAGAAATAATTAGAGAATTTGCACTTAAAAAGCCTGTTTCAAGAGTATTGGTAAATACTCCAGGATCTCTTGGAGGAATAGGGGCCACTACAAATCTAGTTCCATCCCTTACTTTAGGCTGTGGAGCAGTAGGAGGAAGTGCGACATCGGATAATGTAGGACCTATGAATCTTTTAAATATTAGAAGACTTGCTTATGGTGTTAAAGAACTTGAAGATTGTAAAGTAGTAAATAAGGATGATAATAAATTTAATATTGAGGACGAATACATTGATTTGATTCTAAAAAAAGTTATGGAGAAATTGAATTCATAAAAATATCAAATAATAATTATTTAAATAAAAAAGAGGAGGAAATTTAAATGGCAAATGCAAATGCTTTAGGAATGATAGAAACAAAAGGGTTAGTAGGTGCAGTAGAGGCTGCAGATGCGATGGTTAAGGCTGCGAATGTTACTTTGATAGGAAAAGTTCAAGTAGGTGGAGGATTAGTTACTGTAATGGTAAGAGGAGATGTAGGTGCAGTTAAGGCCGCTACTGATGCTGGCGCAGCAGCTGCTGAAAGAGTTGGAGAGTTACTTTCTGTTCATGTAATTCCAAGACCTCATGGAGAAGTTGAACTTATTCTTCCTAAATTAGAAGCTTAATAATAAAGTATCTAAATTAATAATTTCGGAGGGATATTGATTTCCCTCTGAATATTTGGAATTGCAGTCAAAAGGGTGTGATTTAGTGAGTGTATTAACAGAATCTAAGATAAGAGCAGCACTTAGAAATAAAAAGATAAAAGAATACAAAGTAAATAGCCAAGATATAATAACACCTGCTGCTAGAACTTTTTTAAAGGATAACAACATTAAACTTGTAGTTTTGAACCAGAATGAAAGAGATAATTTAAAAGCTGTTGATAACAAAGTTATTACAGAAAATAAAGGAATGATACCTAGATTTGAAAATATTCAAGGTGGATATTTTGAAAAGAAACCTGAATATATGACTCAGATTAAAGGTAATAAATTAGTTTGTAAAGATCATCCAATAGTCATTTTAAGAGGCAAATTAGATAGCATGCAGGCAAAAATATTAGAAGTTCAAGTATTATGTAACAAGAATGGAAAAGATACCTTAGTTAAGGATTTAGAAGAATGTCTTGGATATGTTAGAAATATCATGAGAGCAGAAGTTTTATCAGAAGATTTAGAATCATTTAGTCTTCTTGGAATGAGTGATGAAGAAATTAGAGAAGTGTCTCACAATCCTCAGAAATATTTTAATAGAGGTCATATTTTCCCATCTTATAAAATGGGCGAGTATGTCATAAAACTAAATTCTCTTAGAAGTGCTATCAGGGAGGTTGAGATATGCGCTATCAAAGCCTTCAAAAATATTGATGGTGAAATTTCTAGACTGGATATTATAAGGAGTTTAAATAGACTCAGCAGTCTCTTTTATGTGATGATGTGTAAATGTGATGCAGGATATTATAAATGAGGTGATTCTAATGGAGATTAATAGTTCTAACATTGATTTAGTAGTCCAAGAAGTAGTAAAGGCTATTAAAGAGAAAATAAACAATTCCAAAAATAAAAACACAATTCCAGTAGAAGCATCTGGTCGTCACATTCATTTAAGCAGACAACACGTAGATTTACTTTTTGGTAAAGATTATGAACTTAAATTTGAAAGAGAATTATCTCAACCAGGTCAATATTTGTGCAAGGAAAAGGTAACACTTAGAGGAGCTAAAGGCAAAATTAATAATGTGGCTATATTAGGTCCTGTTAGAAATAATACACAAGTGGAAATATCTAAAACTGATGCTAGAATTTTAGGAATTAATGCGCCAGTTAGAGAATCAGGAGATATTTCTAATAGCTCTCCAATAATTATAGTATCTGATAATGTTACTTTAAGTTTAAAAGAAGGAGCAATTATTGCAAAAAGACATATTCATATAACACCTGAAGATGCTGAAAGATTTAATGTTATGGATAGAGAGCTGGTAGGACTCCAAATTTTAAGTGATAGAAGTACCATCTTTGGGGATGTAGTGGTTAGAGTAAGTAAGAATTTTAAAACTAGTGCTCATATTGATTATGATGAGGCTAATTCATGTTCTTTTATGAAGAACATTGAAGCAAGAATCATAAAATGGGAAAGGATAGTCGAGGATGAAAAAATTAACTAAAGCAGATGAACTTATAAAGGCTGTAGAAAAAAGCATAGATGAACCAATATTAAATAGTACTAATGGACCACTATATGTAGGTGTGGACTTAGGTACTGCATATACAGTTCTTGTGGTTTTAGATGGCAATAAAAATCCTATAGCCTGTGAAATGGAGTTTGCTCAAGTTATAAAAGATGGATTAGTAGTAGACTATATTGGGGCCTTGAATATTGTAAAAAGATTGAAGCAAAAGGTAGAAGAAAGACTGAATATAGAACTTACTAAAGCTGCTATTGCAGTGCCTCCTGGAACGGGTGAAAGAGATACACAAACTCATGTTTATGTAGTTGAAGGTGCTGGTATGGAAGTGGTCTCTATATTAGACGAACCTACTGCTGCAAATGCTGTATTGAAAGTGGATAACGGAGTAGTAGTTGATGTAGGAGGGGGAACAACTGGACTTTCAATTTTTCAAGACGGAAAAGTAATATATACTGCAGATGAACCAACAGGAGGGACACAGCTGTCACTTGTTATTGCGGGAGGGCTTAGAATAAGTTTCGAAGAAGCTGAATATATGAAAAAGCAAAAATCTAATGAAAGACAAGTATTTCCAATGGTCACACCTGTCATTCAAAAAATTGCAAGTATAATAAGAAATCATATCAAAGGGTTTAATGTTAATGAGATTTACCTTGTAGGAGGAACGTGTTGCCTTAAGGGTTTTGAAAAAGTCATTGAAAAGGAAACAGGTATAAAAACTATTAAACCAGAGAATCCGTTTTTAGTGACTCCTTTAGGAATTGCAATGAATTGTTGTAAGTAGAAAGGAGGGATAGTTAGATGGATGTAGAACAATTAGTCCAAATGATTACAAAAGAAGTGATGAATAGAGTTAAACAGATAGAAACTCCAGAAGAGTTATCACCTCAAAAAACTGTGAAGATTTTAATTGCAGAATCAAGTAGAAGTGGTATTTATGAAGAGTTAGCCAATAGCTTAGAAAAGGCTAATTATTGTTATGATTCTTTAGAAAGTATGGAGAATGATTTAGATGTATATGAAAGCATAGTTTTTGGAGAAATGGATAATAGATCCCTTGCAAATATTTCTTTAGGGGTTCAATGTTTACCAAAAGAGGTTATAGCAATAGAAGCAGCTTTATTGGGTAAAAAGATTATTTTGTTGGAAGATGGATTGAAATATCAAAAATATAAAAGTACTTCTAATAAAGCATTATATTCACTCTATCAAAACTATGAAAATAAGCTTGTTAGTTATGGCATGGAGATAGTTAGTAAAAATGACTTCATGAAAGTATTAAAATCTAATAAGCAAAAAAATTGTGATTCAGTTCAAGATAATGTAATAAAAGTTGAACCCGTTATAAGTGCTCAAAGTGTTAAAGAAGTGGAGAGTTATGATTTTAGTGAAAAGAGAGTTCTTTCAGAAGCAGATTTAAAAAGAGTTTATAGAAACGGCATAAGGAAAATAAAAATTTCAAATAAAACACTTTTGACTCCACTAGTTAAAGATTTTATTAGAAATAACAAAATAACTGTCACAAAGTCAGTATAACCCTTAGAGAAAGGATTTTGTTATGATTATTGGAAATGTTGTTGGTAATGTATGGGCTACAAGAAAAGATGAAAAATTAAATAGCTTTAAGCTTCTCGTTGTACAACCAATAAAATACACTGAAGGAAAAGACGCAGATGTTTTTGTTGCTGTAGACAGTGTAGGTGCAGGTATTGGTGAAACAGTGCTTGTTGTTAATGGGAGTGCAGCTAGAGTGTCTTTTTCTACTGATAGTAAATCTGTACCAGTAGATGCTACAATTGTTGGAATAATTGATACAGTAGACATTGATAAAAGCTTACTAGAGTAGTTTATTTTGGAGGGATTTTGATGGCTGTCGCTCTTGGAATGTTGGAACTAAGTAGCATTGGTAAAGGCATTGAAACAGCTGATATTATGATTAAGGCTTCATCTATTGAAATTATGTTTGCAAAACACGTTTGTATAGGAAAGTTTCTTATTTTAATATCAGGTGACATCGGGTCAGTAAATGAATCCATGGCAATAGGTATAGAAAATGGAAATAGCAAGGTTGTTGATAGTTTTATTATACCTAATATTCATGAAGATATTTTATTTGGACTAAGAAAAAGGTATCACTATGGTAATGTAAGTGCTTTAGGAACCATGGAACTTTCTTCAGTATCATCAGGGATAATGTGTTTAGATACTGTTTTAAAATCAGGTTTTGTGAAATTAATAAAACTTGTTATAGCCAACAGTATCGGTGGAAAATGTTATTTCTTGATTACTGGAGATATAAGCTCAGTGAGTGAAGCTTTAAATGCTGGGGAAGCCGGGATTAATAGCGCAAAAATTCTTAGTAAAATTGTAATTCCATCCCCAGAAAAAGAATTGATAGAACAAATACTTTAGGTATGTATTATGTAGATAAACTACATCGTAGATTTATCTATAAAAAAATAAGGAGGTTTCTCATGGGAATTAATGAAATTATTTTGTATATTATGGTTATATTTATGATTCTTGGTGCTGTTGATAAAATTCTTGGAAATAAATATGGTTTAGGAGAACAATTTGAAGAAGGTTTTATGGCAATGGGTTCTTTAGCTCTTGCAATGGTAGGGGTTGTATCATTAGCTCCAGTTCTTGCAAAGATTTTAAAACCTGTAATTGTGCCTGTATATACGGCACTTGGTGCTGACCCAGCTATGTTTGCCACTACACTTTTAGCTAATGATATGGGTGGATATCCTTTAGCCTTAGAAATGGCTCAATCTCCAGAAGCGGGTGTCTTTGCAGGATTAATTCTTGGTTCTATGATGGGGCCTACTATAGTATTTACTATACCAGTAGCCCTTGGAATCATTAAAAAAGAAGATCATAAATATCTAGCTAAAGGTATTCTTGCTGGTATGATTACAATTCCTATAGGAAGTTTCTTTGGTGGATTAGTAGCAGGATTTAGTGTTTCAATGATTTTAAGTAATCTTGTACCTATAGTTATTTTTGCATTACTTATTGCATTAGGTCTTTGGAAGATTCCGGAAAAAATGATAGGTGGATTCAATATATTCGGTAAGGGTGTTGTAATTATGATTACAATAGGTCTTGTTGCAATTATAATTGAAACTTTAACTGGATTTGTTGTAATACCAGGTATGGCACCAATATCTGATGGTATAGAAATCATAGGAGCAATTGCTATAGTTCTTGCTGGAGCTTTCCCAATGGTATTTGTTATAACAAAAGTTTTCAAAAAACCTTTAATGAAGCTTGGTGGATTATTAGGAATGAATGATATAGCAGCAGCAGGTATGGTAGCAACTTTAGCTAATAATATCCCAATGTTTGGTATGATGAAAGATATGGATGAAAGAGGAAAAATTATCAATGTTGCTTTTGCAGTAAGTGCAGCATTTGTATTTGGAGATCACTTAGGTTTTACAGCTGGTGTTAATAAAGAAATGATATCAGCTATGATAGTAGGTAAACTTATAGGTGGTATTACAGCAGTTGCAGTAGCATGTCTTATAGCTCCAAAAGTATCAGTTTCTAAAAAAGGTAAAATAAGCAAATCAGCTTAACGATGCCTAAGAATATGAGGTGAATAAAAAATGGATGGTATTGATGAAAAATTAATTGCAGAGATGGTAAAAAAAATACTTACTGAAAAGCTTGGGCAAAAAGATGCAATCCAAAGAAATGTGGATCCTAGCGGCATAATGTCAATAAAAACATCAACAGTGAAACCTGAAAAGTTTGATACAGGTAAAGAAGGGGATAAGGTATTTCTTAAAGATGTATTAACTGTTGAAGAAAGTCCAAGACTGGGATGTGGAGTCATGGAAATGGAAGAATCAACTTTTGAGTGGACATTAAAATATGATGAAATTGATTATATTATTGATGGAACATTAGAGATACTGATTGATGGTAGAAAAGTAGTTGGTAATAAAGGAGATTTGATATTTATCCCTAGAGATTCTACTATACAATTTTCTTCTCCTGATTATTCTAGATTTGTATATGTAGTATATCCAGCTAATTGGGCAGAACAATAATAGTGATAAATTATAAATTAATAGATGACATGATTTATCTCTAAATCCCTAATGAAATCGCTATACATAGTTAACTGTGTAGCGATTTCTCATATAAGAAGGAGGATACAAGTGAAACTTAGTGCGGTATTGTTTGAAAAAACCTATAAGTTCAAAGATGTAAAAGAAGTGTTATCAAAAGCAAATGAGGAAAAATCTGGTGATGTTTTACTTGGGATAGCTGCGAAATCAAGTAAAGAGAGGATGGCTGCAAAAGTTGTTTTAAGTCAGCTTACTTTGGAAGATTTGAGAAACAACCCTGTTGTACCATATGAAGAAGACGAGGTCACAAGAGTTATTGATGATTCGCTTAATGAAAGAATATATTCAGAAATTAAAGATTGGACTGTAGGATATTTAAGGGAATATATCTTAGATCATAAAACTACAAACATAGATATAAGAAGAATTAGTAAAGCTCTAACGGGAGAAATGGTTGCAGGTGTAGCTAAACTTATGTCAACTATGGATTTAGTATATGGGGCAAAAAAAATTCAGATTACAGGTAAAGCTAATACTGAAATTGGAAAGAAAGGTACTCTATCTTTTAGATTGCAAGGAAATCATCCTACTGATAGTATAAAGGGTATATTGGCTTCATGCTATGAGGGATTAAGTTATGGATGTGGAGATGCTGTTATAGGAATAAATCCTGCAATAGATACTGTAGATAATACAAAAAAGATTATGAATGCAATTTATGGGTTAGTGAAAAAATATGATATTCCAACACAAACCTGTGTTTTATCTCATATAAGTACTCAAATGGAAGCAGTGAGACAAGGGGCTCCTACATCTGTATTTTTCCAAAGTGTGGCAGGTACTGAAGATGCAAACAAAGCTTTTGGTATAGATAAAGCTTTATTGGATGAAGCTCATGAAGTAATCAAAAAACATAGTGTTGCTGAGGGTCCTAACTTAATGTATTTTGAAACTGGTCAAGGGTCTGAAATGTCAATTAATACGGATCATGGTGCAGATGAAATGACCCTTGAAGCTAGAACTTATGGATTTGGAAGAGTTTTTAATCCATTCATGGTAAATAACGTATCAGGATTTATTGGACCAGAGACTTTATATGATGGAAAACAAATGATTAGAGCAAATCTAGAAGATCATTTTATGGGCAAGCTTATGGGATTGCCAATGGGAATGGCTCCATGTTATACAAATCATACAAATATGGATCAGAATGATCAGGAAATGGGAACATTACTTTTAGCAATGGCTGGTTCCAATTATTATATGGGAGTTCCTCATGGTGATGATGTAATGCTAAGCTATCAAGATACTAGTTATCATGATGATGCTACTTTAAGAGAAGTATTAGATTTAAAACCTGCACCTGAATTTCATCAGTGGTTAATGAAAATGGGGATTATGGACGAAAATGGAGTTCTAACAGAAAAAGCAGGAGATGCATCATTATTCTTTGAGAAGGAATAAGGAGGGTTGAATATGATTCGTGAAAAAGAATTAAAGGAATTAGTAAAAAGAGTTTTGATTGAAATGGCTTCTGAAAAAGGAGAAACAGATACAAATTTCTGTAATAATAATTGTAATGATTCTGGAAATAATGAGGAACCAATAGAAGATATAACAAAAGTAGATATAACAAAAGAAATATTAGTATCAAATGTAGTTAACAAAAAAGAATATATGAAAATGAAAGATTGTACTCCTGCTAGAATAGGAATAGGAAGATGCGGTCCAAGATATAAAACTAGCACCCTTTTAAGATTTAGAGCTGATCATGCAGCCGCTCAGGATGCTGTTTTTAGAGATGTTTCTGAAAAGTTTTTAGAAGAATTAGATTTATTTTCAATAACCACTAAATGTAAAGATAAAGATGAATATTTAACTAGACCTGATTTTGGAAGAATAATTCCAAAAGAACAATTAGATATTTTAAATAAAGAATGCAAGAAAGCACCTAAAGTTCAAATTTATATTTCTGATGGATTGAGTTCTACGGCTATAGAATCTAATGTGAAAGATGTTTTGCCAGCAATTCTTCAAGGTCTTGAAGTAAATAGAGTTGATATTGGAAAACCTTTTTTTCTTAAGTATGGTAGAGTTCCAGCAATGGATGCTATAACTGAAACATTAGATGCTGAAGTCACATGTGTTTTGATTGGTGAAAGACCAGGATTGGTTACAGCTGAAAGTATGAGTGCTTACATTACTTACAAAGGAACTGTTGGAATGCCTGAGGCTAGAAGAACAGTAGTTTCTAATATTCATAAAGGTGGAACACCACCTGTTGAGGCAGGTGCTCATATCGCTGATATTATTATACAAATGCTTAAGGAAAAAGCAAGTGGTCTTGATTTAAAACTTTAGTTTTTTCACTATATCCTTCAATGCTAAATATATCATTGAAGGATATTTTTAAATTTATGATTAATTCTTAATAGAGAATTTACTAATTACTTTTCTCAATGATTTTTTTAGGTTAGTAATTTCTTCGTAGCTTAATGTGCTATTTCCATATACTTCTCTACAAAATTCTTTTGCTATAAGATTAAATTCTGCATTATAATGAGGATATTTAATAGATAATCTATTAATATATTCAAAAGGTGTTTCAGTACATTGGTAATAAATACCTCGTATAGTACCCCACTTAATGAGCTTTTTATATATTTTTACAACTTCACTTTCATTTTTCAGGCTCATAGTTAATGTTGTTTTGATAATATATATAATTTTTTTCAATGCAGTTAATATATATTTCACTAGCTCGTATAACAATTCTATTAGACTTTTATTTTCTGTATCTTCACCTTTTTTCTTGAAAAGTACCTTAATTATAGATGCCAATATAATTAGAATAACTATTGTTACAAGGACATACATGCAAATCATAAAGGCATTTCCCAGGATGTGTGAAAACCAGCTTTCTTCTATCGTACCATTCACATTTCCTATGCCTTCTCCACCAGTTCCACTAGCCGTTTGACCTTTTCCACTACTTGTATATCCACTGAATAAAAATCTTATTAATGCAATGAAGAATGGCTTTAATGGGTTTAAAATTGTTTTTGTCGCAGAAAATCCAGTTTCGGCTATCCATGTTAGTGGATCCATGAAAAAAGTAATTGTACTCATAATAAGAATAAAAACTGCTAGAACAAAGAAAAGTAGAGTTTTTTTACTACTACGGCCATTATTACTTTCATTACTCCAACTAATATTTTTCCCAAGAGCAATAGCAACAATACTCCATAGGAAAAATATAATTATGTAAAGACTCATATTCGGAGGAGTTATTTTAGATACAGCTTCTAAAAAACCAATAAAAAAGAATGCAACTACACCAATTTCAAATCTACTGATAACATATTTATAATCAATTTTTTTTCTTCCTAATAATGCTCCTCTTACCCAAATAATTGTTACTCCTAGTAAAATACCAATAAAAATAGTTGTTTCTTGTGAGCTTTTAGAGGTTGTAAAAAGTGATATAATTAAACCAATATCCGAAAATTTGTTAGGATTGTTATAAAGAGTATTTACTATCCAAGAAAGAGATAATAAATATCCTATACCATAGAAAAGTATCATAACAAAAACATACATTCTACTATTTTTAATAAGAATAGAAATTCCTGAAGCTAGCCAAAACACTAAAAAAGACATAGCTAGAGGAAAGGCTTTATCGTTAAATAAAAAGCTAATGAATGCTATAATGCTATAAATCCAATAAAACTCCATATTTCCAGTTGAAAAAACGGAAAAAAACTTTTGTATTTTATTCATTTTAATATATTACCTCTCAATATTAAAATTTATTAGTTCATCAATGCTATATACTTTTTCAGTAAAACTCTTTTTTTCTGTTTTACTTAATATAATATCAATTGATTTACCACTGCTTCTCATATTATTTATATTTTCATTAATTGAATAACCGAAATACACATAAGATGCTTTTATATGTAGGTCTGGATGTTTTATATATTTGTCATACCCATCATTTACATCCATTTTCAATCTTGCTAACTTTTCAAGAAATTTTTGTAAGTAATCTTTACCTTCCATAGGTAAAATATAAGGAACTTCATCCCCAGTCATAAAACCATTCACCATTAATCCAGGAGAAATACCTCTTTTAGATAATTTAACAGCCAGTGAAGCGGCTGTACTTAACATTGTTTCAAACTCATCATAAGCTTCTGATTCTTTAAAATCCTTTACATCAATTATAATAATAACTTTAATATGGGCAGAAGGATCAAATATTTTTTCTTGAAGCTTTGATGTTTTCGCTGTTGCTTTCCAATGAATATGTTTTGCAGGTCGTCCAAAAGAATACTCTCTTGTTCCTGTTATAAGAACAGGATCCTCTACAAATTCTCTGGTTTTATTATTACCAAAATACTCTTTACTAACTGGAGAATAATCCCTCAAAGAAATCAATTTAGGATATACAATTACTTCATGTGTGTCCCTAAATTCTTTTTTTATAGAATAAAAACCTAATAGATCTCCAGCTGAGATGTTAAAGGGACCTATAGTATACACTCCTCTTTTGTCATAATCCAAAGACCATTCATGTTGAAGGTTACTATAGCTTAGAAGCCCAGTTTCTTTTATAAAACTTATTTGGGAGGTTGTTGTGATTTCAATTTTCAGCCACACAGGTAAAATCTTCTTGTTTCTAACCATTATTTTCAAACGTGCAATATCTTTTGGAAACAATCTTTGAGTATTTAAGTCTACCTTTGTTTCAATTTTTTCTAAGCTTAATTTTGCCCATAATTTCGTACTATAAACTAGTGCTAAAATACATATACAAAGTATAGACATTAAGATAGCACCATTTATTAGGGATATAGCTAGAACACTTATAGTAATAAACTTACTTAATCCTAATACAATAACCGTTGAATATTCATCATTTATTTCATACTTTTTCATAATTTATTTCCTCTAAGCTAAGGGTACTGGTATTTTTTGAAGTAAATCTTCTAAAACATTTCGTACCAAAGTTCCTTTCATTCTTTCCTTATCATTTAGTTTCAATCTATGACAGAGGACAAATGGAACAATATATTTAACGTCATCAGGAATCACATAATCTCTTCCTTTTAGAGCAGCTAAAGCCTGGGATCCTCTCATAAGGCACATGGTTCCTCTAGTACTTGCTCCTACACTAAACAATTCTGAAGTTCTTGTGCTATTAATAATTTCAATAATATATTTTTTAATGTTTTCTGCTATAATTATATTTTTGACATCATTTATCATTTGAGCAATTTCTTCAGGTTTAGTAATACTCTCTAAAGTATCTAAAGGGTTTTCGTTTT
Source organism: Clostridium sediminicola (assembly GCF_050402865.1). Lineage (NCBI taxonomy): Bacteria > Bacillati > Bacillota > Clostridia > Eubacteriales > Clostridiaceae > Clostridium > Clostridium sediminicola. The sequence continues at coordinate 119,084 of NZ_BAABMF010000007.1, read as the reverse complement.
GGAAACGATTTAGTATGTCCATCTCTTCTTCAGCCGTTGGAAAGCCAAGACTTAATTTAAATAAAAATCTATCTAGTTGTGCTTCTGGTAATGGATAGGTTCCTTCTAGGTCAATAGGATTTTGTGTTGCAATAACAAAAAAAGGCTTTGGTAAATGGTATGTAGTATTATCAACTGTTACTTGATATTCTCCCATACTTTCTAAAAGGCTTGATTGAGTTCTAGGTATAGTTCTATTTATTTCATCAGCCAAAAGTATATTTGTCATTACTGGTCCTTGTTGATAATTAAATTCGCCTGTTTTCATATCATAAAATTTAAATCCTGTTATATCGCTAGGTAGAAGATCAGGTGTAAACTGTATTCTATTAAATGAACCTCCCATACTTTTGGCAATAGATTTTGCAAGTAATGTCTTACCTGTACCAGGAAGATCTTCTAATAAGACATGTCCTTCTGCAAGTATTGCAGAAAGTAAAAGTTCTATAACGTCTTCTTTTCCAACAACTACCTTATTTACGTTTTGTTTAATTTCATGCATCAATGAAAAATCCAATATTAATGCTCCTTTCCTATATAAAATAAGATATTAAATCCAATTTTTACATTTATATTATACTTTATTTATATAATACTAACTAGGTTAAATCCTTTTTCTTTATTAAAATTTAAGAATTATGGTTTTTTATTGATAATTGATGATTAACTGAATTTTAAAAATGAATATATTGACAATTACTTAATACAAATGTTATAATAAAATGATTGAAGTCACGAAGACTTCTAATAGAGTTGATTAAACTGATACGAATTAAACCCATGAAGGGACTACTACAAAGTTGCCTTCATGGGTTTTTGTTTTTAAGGAGATGAATTAATATGCATATGGTAGATGCTTTAGTTTCACCGGTAGTTAGTGGAACGATGTTTGTAGCGACAGCAGGAATTACAACATATTCAGTTAAAAAAGTACAAAGTGAACTTGATGATAAAAAAATACCTTTAATGGGAGTTATGGGAGCATTTATTTTTGCTTCTCAAATGATAAATTTTACAATTCCAGGGACTGGGTCCAGTGGTCATATAGCTGGGGGGTTGTTACTTGCTATTCTATTAGGCCCTTATGCAGGATTCATAACTATGGCTTCAGTTCTTCTAATTCAGGCTCTTTTTTTTGCAGATGGAGGATTATTAGCATATGGAGCGAATGTATTCAATCTTGGATTTTATGCATGTTTCATTGTATATCCATTAATTTATAAAAAGTTCATTGAAAAAGGTTATTCAAACAAACGAATTTTCAGTGGAGCAATTATATCATCCGTAATAGCATTACAACTTGGTGCTTTAAGTGTAGTTCTTCAAACTTTATTTTCTGGGAAGACTGAATTACCTTTTGTAAGCTTTCTTATTTTAATGCAACCAATACATCTTGCTATTGGAATTATTGAAGGAGTTGTCACAGCTTCAGTTGTATCATTTGTTTGGAAGGCACGTCCAGAAATTTTAGAAAAATCGGCTTTGGGACAATCTTTAGAAGAAGTTTCAATTAGAAGAATTTCTCTAGCATTATTAATATGTACTTTAATAATAGGCGGTGGGTTATCTTGGTTTGCTTCAAGTAATCCGGATGGACTTGAATGGTCTGTAGCAAAACATGTAGAAATAGATGAACTTCAAGGAGAAGGAGAAATTTATTCAAAAGCTTCTAATATACAAGAGAAAACAGCTTTTTTACCTGACTACGGTTTTAAATTCTTTGGAAGTGAAGAAACTCAAATAGAGAATAAAGAACAAACGGATGCGTGGCCTAAGGTTAGTGCTGGGACAAGTATATCTGGTATTTTAGGTGGAACTATAACATTATTACTTGCTATGGTAACTGGAGGAGTTATAGTTTTCTTTAAACGTAGGAGAAAACAACCGGCATAAAAATTCAAAAAGGGTTGATTTATAATATGTCAAATATAATTTATTCAATTTTTAATATTCGTTACTTAGATGAATTGGCTAGCAAAAAGAGCGTTATTCATAATATAAATCCAGTTATAAAATTACTTGTTACGTTAATATATTTAGTCGTTATATTATCTTTTGGAAAATATGATATTGTACCATTGATACCATATATTTTTTATCCGATTATTATTTTTACTTTATCAGAAATACCTTTTTTACAAATTCTAAAAAGAACATTTATCGTTTTCCCTTTAGTGATTGGAATAGGTATCTTCAACCCAATATTTGATACTCAAACATATGGTGTGATTTTGGGGATTGGAATTTCAGGTGGTTGGATTTCATTTGTATCATTATTAATAAAGTGTACCTTAATGGTTTTAGCAGGATTTTTATTAATTTGTACAACAGGTATAGAAAAAATTGCATATTCGCTAAGAAAACTATTCTTTCCTAAAATATTTGTAACTCAAATACTTTTAACATATAGATATATTTCTGTACTTCTAGAAGAAACTTCAAGAGTTTTAAAAGCTTATCATTTAAGATCGCCTCTGGAAAAAGGAGTTTCTTTTAAGGCTTCAGGTTCACTTTTGGGACAAATGTTATTAAGGTCTTTTGATAGAGCAAATAGGGTGTATAGTGCAATGACATTAAGAGGTTTTAATGGAGAATATGTTTTTGGCAGAGAAATTAGTATGTCCATTGGCTCTATAATATATTTATTTATTTGGGTTTTATTTTTAGTTTTTGCACGATTTAATAACATTCCAGAAGCGTTTGGAAATATCATAATGGGGGTGCTATGATGAGCCATCATTTCATAGATTGTAGACAGGTGTATTATTCATACCCTGATGGAAAAAAGGCAATAAACGGAATAACATTCAGGATTGAGCATGGAGAATCTGTAGGAATCGTAGGAGCTAACGGAGCTGGTAAGTCAACATTGTTAAATTTGCTTTTAGGTATTGTTTTTTCTCAAAAGGGTGAAGTGAATATTGGAGATACTATTATATCAAAAAAAACATTACCTTTAATACGCCAAAGGGTAGGGTTAGTTTTTCAAGACTCCGACGATCAGTTGTTTATGCCAACTGTTTATGATGATGTAGCTTTTGGACCACGTAATTTTAAACTTGAAGAAAAAGAAGTGGAGAAGAGAGTTTTAAATGCTTTAGAAACTGTTGGAATAACTCATCTTAAAGACAGACCGCCCTATAAGTTGTCTGGTGGAGAAAAACGTTCAGCAGCTATAGCAACTGTGTTATCAATGGAACCTGATATTCTTATAATGGATGAACCATCTACAGCGTTAGATCCAAAGTCTAGAAGGAGACTTATCAATCTATTAAAAGAATTTAGTCATACAAAGATAGTCGCAACCCATGATATGGATATGGTTTGGGAGACTTGTGAAAGAACTATTATAATTAAAGATGGAATTATTGTTGCTGATGGAGCTACTAGAGAAATTTTAAGTAATGAGAAGCTAATGTATGATAGTTCTCTTGAACTTCCGTTTTGCATACAAAACTGTCCAGTTTGTGGTAGTAAAAAATAAAAGTAAATCTATTGTGATATTTAAATCTCCTTTTTAAGGGGATTTTTTTGTATCTAGATAATTGGCATTTGACAATAATTAAAAACAAGAGTATATTAAAATGGTAAATATAAACATAGATATTTAATGAAAATACGAATTGATTTTGTGAAAAAGAATAAAAACAGGATAGGGAGGATTTTTTATGAAAATAGCAGTTGCGAGTGATGGGAAATATGTGAGTGGACACTTTGGACATTGTGAAGGGTTCACATTTTATGAGACTGTAGAAGGAAAAGAACTGAAAAAAGAATTTAAACCAAATCCGGGACATAGACCTGGATATTTACCAGTATTCTTAAAAGAACAAGGTGCAAATGTTATAATTGCAGGAGGTATGGGAGGAACAGCACAGCAATTATTTAATGAAAAAGGAATAGAAGTAGTTGTTGGTGCACAAGGACTTTGCGATGATGTAACAAATGTTTATTTAGAAGGTAAATTAAAATCAACTGGTAGCATATGTAGTGAACATGCTCATGAAGGCCATTGTAATGATTAATAAATAATGAACTTTGGGGGCTAGATATGGATGTTAATTTAGAATGTATTTATTGTACTATAAAAAAAGCAGACTCACTATTTACGCAACATGAAACGGATGAAAATAAAAAATTAAAATTTATGAAAGAAGTATTTAGAATTATTTCCATGTCAGAAAAGGGGGATACATCTCCGTATTTGAGTACACGGATAATGAGAGTTTTAAATAGTGAATTAAATTTAGGTGATATTTATTTTGATATAAAAAAGAAATATAATGAACTTCTTATTTCCATGGAAGAAGAAATTTTAGGGTATATTAATAAATCAGATGATAAACTAATTTCAGCTTTAAAATATGCAATGGTCGGCAATTTTATTGATTTTGGAGCGCTAGACAAGGTTGATATTGATGAGCTCAAAGATTTAATTAAAAATGTTCCTGAAGAAAAAATTGATATTAATGAATATGAAAATTTCTCAAAAGAATTAAAAAATGCTAATCGAATAGTATACATTGCAGATAATGCAGGAGAAATCGTCTTTGATAAAATATTCATTAAAGTAATTAAAGAAATGTACCCGGAACTAGTTATAGATGTAATTGTAAGAGGTAAACCTGTATACAATGATGCTACGATTATAGATGCAGAAGAAATAGGTCTATGTAGTATGGTTAGTGTTATTGAAAATGGAACAGATATACCAGGTACACAATTAGATCAAATAAATAAAAAGTCAAAGGAAATAATTGATAATGCAGATTTAATAATTTCAAAAGGGCAAGGAAATTTTGAAACGCTTTCTGGCTGCGGTATGAACATTTATTATATTTTCTTATGCAAATGTGATTTATTCTCTAGAAGATTTAATATAGAAAAATTTAAGGGAATATTTATTAATGAAAGAAGTATCAAGGATATAATAATATAGATAAACTACTTCGTAAGTTTGTCTAATAGTTGACAGTTCACAGTTATGGACACCTTTTGATGAATCAAAAGCTTTTAACTAAAGTAAAAGCTTCAAAACCCTAGGATAACAAAAATAATCATACCTTATCATCCATGATGATAAGATATGATTATTTTTTTATGAATTTATGAAGTAGTTTATATTTAAGTAATAGTAAAATATTTGTGTTTTTTGTACATTTTTAACCAGTTAAAGTCAAGGTATTGTTAATTTTTAAAACAGTATGTAGAATAAAAATTGAGGTGATTAACTATGTCTACTAACAGACAAGGTCTACTAACAGACATGAAAAAGTGTTCGTGTAAAGGTAATAATTTAGATAAACTAATACAACCTACTCTTTTAACTATGTTAGCAAAAGTGGAAGAAGGGATGCATGGATATAGGATTATGGAGGAATTAGGGAACAAGAACTTATTTTCTCAAAAAACTCCTGACAGTACTGGAGTTTATCGTACATTGCGGACATTGGAAGAGAGAAATTTAGTTATATCAAAATGGGATGTGTCAGGTACAGGGCCTGCGAAAAAAATATATAGCATTACTAATGTGGGTAGAGAATGTTTGGAACAATGGATTTATACTTTACAGCAATATAAAGAAACAATAGATATTATATTAAAAGACGCAAAAAATGTATGCAATAAAGAGTAAACTATAAAATACGTAACAAGAAGGAGGCATTATATTGAATACAGAAGAATTGATCCAATATGCAAAAGAAAATGCGTTAAGTGGGAAAGTATTAGATAGATACAGTATTATAAAGTTATTGGAAATTGATCCAAATTCAAAAGAAGCTGAAAAGTTAGGAGAAAGTGCTAGAGATGTAGCGAGAGAAGTGGTGAGTAATAAAGGAAAAGTATGGGCTTCTATTGGAGTAGACTATCAGCCATGTTCTATGAACTGTAGCTTCTGTTCTTTTGGAGAAAAGTGGGCGGCTACTAAAGAATCTTATACTTGGTCTGATAATGAAGTAATTAGTTTTGTGAGAAAATTTGCATCAGAAGGTGCATTTTGGATAACACTTAGAACTACAGAATTTTTTGGTTTTGATAGGCTTTGTGAATTAGCAAAAAAGATACGTTCAACTGTACCAGGTAATTATAAACTTGTTGTAAATACTGGTGAGTTTAATGATGAAAGAGCAAGACTACTAACACAAGCAGGATTTGAAATTGTATATCATTCAGTTAGATTGAATGAGGGTGTTGATACCCCATTTTTAGTGGAAAATAGATGTAAAACTTTAAAAGCTATTCAAAATACTAATATGGATCTTGCTCATTTGGTAGAGCCTATTGGGATTGAACACACAAATGAGGAAATAGCAGATGTGTTTATAACTGCACTAAATCATGGAGCCAAACTTTCAGGAGCCATGTCAAGAATTCCAATACCAGGAACTCCACTTTATCATCATGGTCAACTACCAGAAAGAAGATTAGCTCAAATTGTAGCTATAACAAGACTTGTAGCAGGAAATTTGGCACCGGATATATGTGTACATCCGCCATCTCAGTTAGCAATGGAGTGGGGAGCAAATGTGGTGGTTGTTGATGTAGGTGCAGTTCCAAGGGATTCTAATAATTTAAACTCAGAATGGCAAAGTTTTGATGTTAAAACCGCAAAAAAATGGTTTGAAAATGCAGGATACGAAGATTAGCATAATTAATATTAAAATTAGAGAAATACCAATTCAACAATAAATCTAAACATGTCAAACCTTATTGATAACTAAGATTTTGTACATGTAGAGATTAAGTTTACGTAAGGTATGTCTATAGAATGGAGTAATAAAGATGAGAAGGATAAGATTTATTGCAATAGTTTTTTGCATGGTTATAGTTATTACTGGGTGTAGTAAAAAACAAAGCAATATAAATAATATTAAAGTGGGGACTTGGAAGACAGCGCAAACTATTCAGCCTTTTACGTATAAACAGTTTTTAGATGAAGAGGATAATATTGAAGTGTTTCCTTTTACAAATCCAGGAGATCAAAAGGCAGCTTTACTTTCAGGAGAGTTAGATATGTGTGGCACAACTTTGGTAACTGCAATAATTGCTGCATCTAAAGGGGAACCTATTAAGATAATCAGTGGCCTTTGTAATAAATGTTCGGCTATTGTAGTAGGTAAGGATTCCAATATTGAAAAAGTAGAAGATTTAAAAGGAAAAGTTATTGCATATGTGCCTGGGACAATGCATCATATACTTTTACTTGAAACATTAGAAAGAGTAGGTCTTGATCCAGATAAAGATGTAGAATTAAAGCGAATAGATTTCTTTGATATGGGACAAGCCCTTGCACGGGGAGATATAGATGCCTTTTGTAGTGGAGAACCATCTCCTTCTATAGCACTATCTGAAAAATATGGACAAATATTAACTTATCCATATTATGATGAAAGCATTGGATATATAAATGCTGTAATGATTACTACAGAAGATAGAATTGAAAAGGATAGGGAAAAGATTAAAAAACTGGTCACTGCACATGTAAAATCTACTGAATATTTAAAAGGGAACAGAAAAGACTGGTTAGATAAAGCGCAAGAATTTGGCACTGATAAGAAAGTGTTGGAACTAGCTGTAGATAATATGGATTTAGCATGGGAAATTAATCAGGAAATGATAGAACAAACAAAAAATCTTGCTAAGCGTATGGAACAATTAGGGGTTATTTCTAAAGTTCCAGATATTGAAGAACTATTCAATTTAAGTTTTATAGAATACTCTAGGAAAGAATTAAAAAATGAGAAGAAATGATTTGATTAAGAAGAGGAATTTATCTATAGATTGGATTAAGTTAGTTTTGCCTACAGGAATTGTTGTTTTATGGCAGTTAGCTACTTCTATTTTTAATCTTCCAGAGTATATAATACCATCTCCAAAACACCTAATAATTGTGTTAGTTGATTTTATTTGGGGAATTTCGGGAGTGACACCTTATTCAGGGGATTTTTTGACTCATTCAGTGGCTAGTATTGGAAGAGTTTTGGGTGGTTTTTCTATTGCATTTTGTTTTGGGTTACCCTTAGGGCTATTGACAGGTAGATCTTCCTTGTTGAATAGATTGATTGATCCATTAATTCATTTGATTAGAACTATACCAGGAATTGGATGGCTCCCAATTGCTATAGTCTGGTTTGGTGTTGGAGGTAGAACTACAATTTTTCTTATTGCTCTAGCATCATTTTTTCCTATATATGTTAATGTTTCAGAAGGAGTTAGAACTATTCCAACTAAAACAATTAGGGCAGCGAAAATACTTGGTGCACGGGGATTTAAATTTTTTAGTACGGTAGTTTTACCTGCATCAATGTCCTCTTTATTTTCGGGAGTAAGACTTGGGTTAGGTATTTCATGGGCCTATGTAGTATTAGGTGAACTTACAGGAGTGACAAAGGGATTAGGTGCTATTATGATGGATGCTAGAATGTTGGGGCATGTAGATATGATTATGGTTTCTATGTTTTGTATAGCATTTTGGGGAAGAGTCAGTGATATTATATTAGTTCTTTTAATGAAAAGAATTAATCCATTTATTGGAGGATGCCATAATGAATAATGATTTTCATAAAGTACTTTCATTTAAAGATGTAAGTAAAACATTTATCAATCCAAGTATTGGAGAAAAAATGTGTACACTAAATTCAGTATCGTTGAATGTTAGGAAAGGTGAAATTGTAGGTATTATTGGTCCAAGTGGATGTGGCAAATCTACATTATTGAATATAGTTGCAGGTTTTGAAAAGGCTGATTCTGGTACAGTAATTTATAAAAACCAGTCAATACAAGAATCTTTATTTGACTCAATGGGTATGGTGTTTCAATCACCATCTTTATTTCCTTGGCTTAATGTAAAAAAGAATATTGAATACGGTCTTAAAATAAAAAAAGTAAGCAAAGAAGTAAGGCAAAAAAAGGTTGAAGAATATATTAATAGAGTAGATTTAAAAGAATTTAAATACTATTTTCCACACCAATTATCAGGTGGTATGCAACAAAGAGTAGCTTTGGCAAGGGCTTTAGTTATGAAACCAAGTTTATTGTTAATGGATGAACCTTTTGCGGCACTTGATTACCAGACTCGTTTAGAAATGCAAAGTCTCTTGATGGATTTATGGGAAATTTATAAACCAACGATACTATTTGTAACACATGATATTGACGAGGCTTTGATTCTTTCAGATAGAATAGTTGTTATGAGCAAAAGGCCTGCAAAAATAATTCAAGAGGTGATAGTACCTTTTGAACGACCACGATCTCTTTTTTCAATAGAGAATTCTAAATTTTCAGAATTAAAAACGGAGATATATAGCTTACTTATGTCCAATATAAAATAAATAGAAAGGCTGTTTTAAAATAAAATATATCTTCTATTTTAAAACAGCCTAGTTGTTTGATTACTTTACCATGTTACTTATTTCACCATGTTTTTCATAATTAAATACTTGTTGTATTGAATTATCATCATTGACAAATACTACTTTTGGCTTATGATCTTTAGCTTCTTCAAGAGTCATTTGAGTATAACTCATAATAATAATTTTATCATCTTTATGAGCACACCTTGCAGCAGCTCCATTTAAACAAATCATTCCACTTCCAGGTTCTCCGGCAATTGTATATGTTTGTATTCTATGACCGTTATTTATATTTACAATCTCAACTTTCTCATATTCTAAAAGATTAGCTGCTTCTAGTAAATCTTTAGCTATCGTAATACTACCTACATAGTGTAATTCAGCTTGAGTTACAACAGCCCTATGAATTTTAGATTTTAACATTGTAATTTCCATGTGATATTCCTCCATTATCTATTCTATATTAAAGGTAAAATTATCAATAAGTCTTGTTTTCCCAATAAATACTGCTATAGCCACAAGAACTGAGTCTTTTATTTCTCTTATAGGTTGAAGGTTTTTTGAGTCTACAACTTCAATATAGTCAATTTTTGACAATGGTTCACTTGAAATTTCGTATTCAATAGTATTTAAAATTATTTTTGAGTTTTTTTCTCCATCTTTTAATAATTGTTTTGCTTTTGATAAGCTTTTATTCAGTACTAAAGCTGCCTTTCTTTCTTCAGAAGACAGGTATGTATTTCTTGAGCTCATTGCAAGACCATCTTTTTCTCTAACGATAGGACATCCAATAACCTCTAAATCAATATTTAAATCATCAACCATTCTTTTTATAACAGCGAGCTGCTGCGCATCTTTTTCTCCAAAGTAAGCTTTATGGGGTTTAACAATATTGAAAAGTTTTGAAACAACAGTACAAACACCTCTAAAATGACCTTCTCTTTTTGCTCCACATAAACCACTTGTGAGTCCTTGTACGTTTATATATGTGGAATAGTTATTAGTATACATTTCTTTTGGCTCAGGATTAAATATTAATGCAACTCCTGAATCTTCACATAATGCTACATCATTTTCAATGGCTCTAGGATAAGTATTTAAATCCTCTTTAGGGCCAAATTGAGTTGGATTTACAAAAATACTAACTATCACTTTATCATTTTCAACTACTGCTCTATCAATTAAACTTTTATGTCCTTCATGAAGAAATCCCATTGTTGGAACTAATCCAATGGATAGTCCTCTTTTTCTCCATTCTTTAACATTCGTTCTAATGGCATCTATGGATTTTGATATCTCTATTGTACTCATATTCGTACTCCTTTCCTTCTTATACTTATTTACTAATATAATTTGTTTAGAATATCTTCATTTATTTTGAAAGTATGTTCTTCTCCAGGAAAAGTTCTATCTTGTACTTCTTCAATATATCTTTTAAAACCTTCTTTCATTATTTCACCAACATTCTCAAACTTTTTAACGAACTTTGGTGTAAATTCTGAAAACATGCCTAGCATATCTTGATACACAAGTATTTGACCATTACAATCTGATCCTGCTCCAATACCTATTGTAGGGATTGAAACTTTTTCAGAAATTAATTTTGCCAATTCTGAAGGTATGCATTCTAAAACTATTGAAAATGCGCCTGCTTCTTCAATTTTCTTGGCATCTTGGATTAGTTTTTTTGCAGCATTTTCATTTTTACCCTGTACTTTGAAACCTCCGAAAATGTTAATTGATTGAGGTGTTAAACCAAGATGACCCATCACAGGAATTTGTGCTTCTACAATAGCTTTTATTTTATCACAAACTATAGCTCCACCTTCAAGTTTCACTGCTTGAGCTCCTGCTTCTTTTACTAATCTTCCGGCATTTTTCACAGCATCATAAACAGAAGTCTGATAAGACATAAATGGCATATCAGCAACTATTAAAGCGTTTTTTGTACCTCTTGTAACTGCTTTTGTATGATGTATAATATCTTCCATTGTTACACTAAGAGTATCTTTATAACCTAAACAAACCATGCCCAATGAATCACCTACTAATATACCATTTATTCCAGCTTCATCAATTAGTTTTGCCATGGAATAATCATATGCAGTAAGCATTGTAAGCTTATTGTTATCAACTTTTGCCTTAATAAATGTAGCAACACTATTTTTCAATTAGCTCTCCTCCAATAGTTTTTCTAATTCAGAATAATCTCTTTCTTTATTTTTATCTTTAGCAATTTTCAAAAGATTTAAAGATAAAATTTTATATAATTCTTTATTATTTTCATTCAAAACATTAATATGTTTCTGGATTGTATTAACATCGCCTCTTTCGATGGGACCAGTTAATGCATCCATGAAATCATTTTCTTTAATATTTTGGATATTACTACAAATAAGTGGTAATAGGGCATCCTTTGCATCTTTCCTTGGCACATCACAAAGTTTTAAATAATCACATCCTATATCAAATAAAGATAATACAAGATTTGAAACAGTTACATTTGCTAAATGATACAAAGGTTTCTTGTTACTGTCTATTGAGATAACTTTATTACCTAAATCCATAAAAAATTTTCTCAAAAAATCAATATGTTTTTTATGTCCCTCAATAGAAAAATACGCATTATTTAATTTTGAGTGAGAAGTAAATTTATCTGAAAATGGAAAAATTGGGTGGATAGAGTATCCGAAGGCACCTGAGAGGTTTATTTGTGAAAAAATTTTTGAGGAAAAAGAGCCACTTGTGTGACAAATAATTTTCCCTTTAATAGTATAATTTTTTATATTTTGCCATACTTCATTAATTTTATCATCAGGAGTAGTAATAAATATGGTATCACAATCTTTAATTAAATCTTCTATATTGCTATAAGCTTTTGAATTAGTAAAAACTGCTGCTTCTTTAGCAGATTCGAAATTTCTGCTAAAATAACCTGTAATAATTATATTATTCACAGAAAAATATTTTCCTAAAGAAAAGCCTACTTTACCTGCTCCTATAAAACCGATTTTTAAATTTATAATATATCACCTCCAAAAAAGTATTCAGTAGTGATACATTTATTACTTGTCTCATTCTGATGATATGAGCAAAATATTAGTTATAAAATGACCTCAGGTGTAGTTCCAAATGGATACTACCCAATAAAGTAACATTGTATAATCAGACTTTAATCCAATCACCCTACGATATATACCACTTTGTATATTTCAAAAGTAATGAATGGTGTATGAGTGTTGGGGATTACTGTATTATACAATTCCTCTATACATACTATAATACTAGATTTTTCATACTAATATCAAGTGCTTTTACAGAATGAGTTAACATTCCAGAAGAGATAAAATCTACTCCAGTTTCTGCAATTGATTTTATAGAATCAATAGTAACATTCCCGGAAGCTTCTGTAATTGCTCTTCCATCTATTATTTCTACAGCTTTTTTCATTGTTTCAATATCCATATTATCTAGCATTATAATATCAACTTTAGCATCTAATGCTTCATAAACTCCTTCTAAACTTTCAACCTCTACTTCGATTTTCCTAACAAAAGATGTATTGTCCTTAACTTTTTTTACTGCTTCTCTTATACCGCCTGCTGCACTAATGTGATTATCTTTTATCATTATACCATCTGATAAATTAAATCTATGATTGTAAGCACCTCCAACTCTTACCGCATATTTATCAAGAATTCTAAGATTAGGGGTAGTTTTCCTTGTATCCAGAATTTTAGCTTTAGTGTGTTTAACCTGTGATGCCATTTTGTTTGATATGGTGGCAATGCCACTCATTCTCTGAATTAAATTCAAAGCAACTCTTTCGCCAGTTAAAATATTGCAAGTTAATCCAGAGACTTTGCATATAATGTGACCGTTCTTTACTTCAGCTCCATCTTTAACAGAAAATGCTGTTTCAACATTACCTACTATATCAAACACTCTTTTAAAAACTTCAATGCCTGCAACTATCCCATTTTCCTTTACAATTAGATCTATACTACATGTAGAGTTCTCTGTTATTATTGCTTGTGTTGTAATGTCTCCATAAATTCCATCCTCAATTAAAGCTTCTTTTATTATTTTATCAACAACTAGCCAGTTCATTTTTCTTGTCCCCCAATACTTTACTGAATTCGTAAACTGCGACTTTTCTATTTAAATCTAAAATTTTATTTACCTTACTTTTAGCTAAATCACTTTCAAAACTCATAATAGATGTTTTGGAAATGGTATCATTTATATAATTTGCTGCTCTTCTTGAAAAAACCAAGGCTTCAAGCAATGAGTTACTTGCAAGTCTATTAGAACCATGAACACCGGTGCAACTTACTTCTCCACAAGCAAAAAGATTATTCATAGATGTTTTACAATTGAAATCTACATCAATTCCTCCCATAAAATAGTGCTGAACAGAAGTAACTGGTATCTTCTCTTTTGTAATATCTATACCTCTTTCATAACATCCTTTGTAGATACTAGGAAATCTATCAATAATATAATCACTAGTCATGTTTGAAATATCCAAGTACACACAAGGCCATTCCGTCTTTTTCTCTTCTTTGATAATTTCTCTTGAAACCACATCTCTAGAAAGAAGTTCATTAACAAATCTATTACCATATTTATTAACCAATATTCCGCCTTCACCTCTTACTGACTCAGATATCAAAAATCTTCTATCATTATTTTCTTCTTCATATAATGCAGTAGGGTGGAATTGAACAAAATTTAAGTTTTTTACTTTGATCCCATTTCTAATAGCTATAGCTATACCTTCAGCAGCAACTCCTCTTTGATTAGTAGAATTTTTAAATAGTCCACCTATTCCACCAGTTGCTAATATTGTTATTTTAGAATTAAAAGTTATAACTTCATCATCTATTAAACCAATAGCTCCTATTGCATTATTACTATCTTTTAATAAATCTACTATACAACAATTTTCAATTATATTAATATTTTTTCTATTTATTACTTCTTTATACAAACATTCAAAAACTTGCTTACCTGTATAATCCTTATAATGTACAATTCTATTTACACTATGTGCACCTTCTCTAGTGTAATTATAGCCCGAATCATTTTTATCAAAATCTACTCCTATATTTTCTACAAATTCTATATTTGGCCTGGTATCTGTAGCAAGAATACGAACAGCATTTATGTCATTTTTATACGATCCTGCTCTAAGGGTATCTTCAACAAATAATGATTCATCTTCGTCATTTAAAACAGTTGAAATACCTCCCTGAGCAAGATAGGTGTTGCAATTATCTGCAGTGGATTTTGTTACGATAGTTACGTTTAAGTCTTCTTTCAAATGAAGAGCTGCATAGAGCCCTGCAAGGCCACTTCCTACAATTAATACATCAGTACTAATTTTCATATAATCACCTACTTACCTAGTTTAAGCATATTTTGGAGTGAATGAGAGGCTTTATTTATAACCTTTTCATCCAAATTAACTTCAAATTTTTCTTCATTCAAACATTCATATAAGTTTTCAAGAATTATCTTTTTCATAGTGAAACAATGCATTAATGGCACAAAAATAAATTCTTTTTCAGGATATTTTTCAGTTAACTTATGTTTTATGCCACCTTCAGTAACTATTATATATTTGTCATAATCTGCTTTTCCTGCAAACGCTATTATCTGTCCAGTACTTCCAACAAAATCAGCCTTGTCCCTAATATTTTTTCTACATTCAGGATGAACTAATGTAGCAACTTTCTCATCATTCTTTAAACTTTCAGCTTGTACTTTAAGTAATCTTTCTTCAGTTACTTCATCATGAACCCAACAATAACCATCCCATAAAATGATTTCTTTGTCTTTTACTTGTTCAGCAACATATGAACCTAGATTTTTATCAGGTACAAAAATGATTTTATCTGCATCAAGGTTATTTACAATTTTAACTGCATTTGATGAAGTACAGCATATATCTGATACTGCTTTTACTTCGGCAGTAGAATTTACATAACAAACTACTTTTGCGTCTGGATGCTTTTCTTTCATACTTAGAATTCCTTCTTCATCAACCATATTTGCCATTGGACAAAAGGCATTATTAACAGGGATAAGAACCTTTTTTTCTGGTGATAAGATTTTTGCACTTTCTGCCATAAAGTTGACTCCACAAAAAACAATGGTATTTTCTTTACAATTTTTCGCAGTCTTACTCAAATAAAATGAGTCTCCAACCTCATCGGCAATTTCTTGAATATCTTTATCAACATAGTAATGTGCTAAAATAACTGCATTCTTTTCCTTCTTAAGCTCAATAATTTTTTTCTTAAATTCAGTAGGGGTCATATATATCTCTCCTTTAATATTATCTTTAGAGAAACCAAAATCAATATTTGAATTGGAATCTTTATAATATTTTATTTTACAAAACAGTATGGATTTACAGGTGTATATACACTTGTAAATAATATAGCACTTTTTAAATAAATTATCAAGAATTTATAGTTTCCTTAGATAATGTTTGTACTTTTTAAAGAAAAAGTTTGTTACAGATTAAAAATATGTTTTGGGGCAGAGTAGGGAAATATAAAAAGGTGTGCTCAATTTAATTTTGAGCACACCTTATTTTTGTTAAAGTAATTTCAATTATAATTAATCTTCAAAAACAGTTTGTTCTGATACTTCAGTTTCTAAAGCTTTCAAAGCTTTTTTTACTAACTTATATCTAATATCTTTACTATCTTCATAAGATAAAGCTGGGTTTCCTAATGGGTGAGGAATACTTACAGTTGGAACAATTCTATTTGCTCCGATTGTTAAAGATATTGGAATTATAGTAGCTAAGTGAACTACAGGAATTCCAGCTCTTTCAATTTCTTTTACCATCGTTGCGCCGCAACGAGTACAAGTTCCTCAGGTTGAAGTAAGTAGAACTGCACCTATTCCATCTTCTACAAGTTTTTTACTGAAAGACTCTCCAAAACCTTTAGCATTTCCTACTGAAGTACCTGTACCAGTTGTAGATACAAAGTAGTTAGCGAGTTCACCAATGATTCCTTCTTTTTCATATTCTCTAAGTACATCTAGAGGAATAACTAAGTTTGGATCTTCAGTTACAAAGGCTCTATCATATCCTCCATGTATTGTCATAAAATCTTCTTTTTTCATGGTATCCATTTCTGAAATATCATAAATACCATATTTTGTTGCACTAGAAGATTCGATTCTATCTGGGTTTCCTTGAGGAACTACACCACCTGAAGTAACTACACAAACCTTAACTTTAGATATATCTGGAACAGGAGCAACAGGATCAACTCTATCAAAAGTAGGCATAGGGTACTCGGTAGCATACTCGTCTTTGCTTATTTTCTTTAAAAGCATATCAATAGCTCTTTCAGATCCTCTTTTTTCATTAAAGTAATTTACTCTGATTCCTCTTTCAAGATATCCTTCTTCTGAACCTGAAAGAATTTCTTCTTTATTAACTAATTTTTTTGCAAGTAAGCAGATATTCTTAACAGCAGATTTCATGCTTGCTGCAGAGATAGCAGTTTCAATAATGTATAAATCTTTTCTGAACATATCTACACCAGGGTTTTCAGGATACATTGCAGTTATTACAGGTATGTTTAATTCTTTTTCAACTTCCAAAGCCATAGTTCCACAAGCAGTACCATATCTACCTGCATTAAATGCAGGACCTGCTACAAATAAATCGGGCTTAAATTCTTTTATCATATCCATTAATTCTTTTTTTGCACTTTCTAAATTTTCACCAAAATATGAATCACCACAAATAACAGTAGCAACTATTTCATAATCATTACCAAGACCAGCTGCTAATGCTAAACCAGGACCTATAGCGCCTTCTTTTAATTGTGGTGGAATATCAGCTTTCTCTTCTCCGCCGATACCAGCAAAAAAGTTATTTATATAATGAACAACTCTATATTTACTCATAATGATATATCCTCCTATTAATAATTTCTTGCTGCTAATTTGTTGTAACCGTTAGCAATTGTCGAAGCAATAATTATTTGAATTTCAGCTTCAATACTTCCGTCTTCTTTAAGAGAACCTTCATAACCACCAATCATAGTTTCTATGAATTCTAATGTTCCTATAGTTTTTTCCATAGGAGGGAAGTACTCGATAATATTACCATTTCCACATGATACTAAAGCATCAGCTTCAGGAACTGTATCAGCTACAGATTGTGATTTTCCATCTCTACCTGGGAACTCATCAGTAATAAGAACAACATCTATGCCTTCTTTTTGAATCTTTTGACAGTTCATCATAAGGTCAGTATCAGGATTTCCGTATCCTTCCTCGGTGATGATAACACCATCTAAACCTAAGTGTTTACATAACTTTGCTGTCATATCAGAAGAACGTTCTTTATCCATAAGCCAAACATTTTCATTGGTAAGAACAACACCCATGAAGTTTAAATCTTTCCCGTGTCTTGCGTATAAATCTTCAATAACAGGATTATTAAAGTGATGGAATGTTGTAACTTTATCGCAAGGTGCTACACAGTTTCCACTAACAATAGCACCATCCATGATTTCAGTAGGGTACATAAAAGTAGGAATGAATGTCTTGGCATCTACTCCATAATAAAAAGTATCGTGCAATAAACCTTGAGATTGAAGCATATGAACGTATCCTACTTTAGGGAGATTAGGGTATTGAGCAGCTTGTTCTAAAAGTGGTTTAGTTTCATAAGTAACTATTTCATCAGGTTCTATATTTTTTCCAGCCTCTCCAACATAAGCGCCAACTTTTAATCCAGCTAGTCTGCCAGCTTCCTCATATTCATGAGTTTCAATGCCTTCTTTACCTTCGATTACAATACAAACATTACATGTTTTTGAAAAAGGAGTATATTTTGCAGTAGGACCTGACATGTCAATAAGACCTTCTTGGAAACCTACAATTTTACCACAGGTGATAACGTTTGCACCTACAAGAGCATGAGTACGTCCTTCACCTACTGTTTTAACCTTATTTATTACTCCAGGGAAAATTTTTCCAGATCCAGATACCTTTACTCTTGGTTCTACTACATCTTTTACAGGAGCTATCCTTACTGATTCACCTGGTCTTGCTAATTCTACTTCCGCTTTGATTAATCTCTTGTCTTCTAAAACTAATTTACTTATTTCGTCTTTATTTACATAAAGAGTTCCATTTTCAACTTTTGTTTCAGAACCAAATTGTACATCAGAAATCTTGATTTTACCTAATTCTAACTTCAAAACATTACCTCCTTTAATAATTTGAGAGTGCCAAAAGTTATATTAATAACTTTTCGATAATCCCTTGATTTGCAGATAAACATTACAGAAATGTGTAGTTGTTTATCTTATATAGATAGACTTGTTTACCTAAGTTGAAAAATAATTAGTTCAATTCATGAAACTAAAATTTCTCAATAATTTAGGCAGATAAGTTTATAACAAGTTTATATAGGTACTTTTATTTAGTGTAGCTCCATCCATAAAAGATAAATCTAAAGTCTTAAAATCATTTAAAATTGAATTTGACCATTTGGGTAAACTTCTAAATTTAAGAAACTTATTAGCTGATTCTATTGCATTTTCAATAAGCGTTATGCTATTGAAATCCATGATATCGCTAGGTATTAAAAGTACAGACTTATATGGTGTTTGGTTTGGTTTCAAGCTGCCAGCCATAGGGTGTGTTAGAATTTTATAATTAGAATGAACTTTGTCGCGAACAAGTTGTAAGATTTCTAAATAGCTAACATTTTGGAAAATAACAGTAAACTTATCTTTATACTTCAAATACACTTTATTGTTGTTTGTAATAAGTAGATATTGTTTTTCTTCTAACATAAAATAAACCTCCTATAAAAAACAGTGAAATTTTTTGATAATATTTTATCAACTCATCCTCAATATTCTTTACAGCAAGTAGTATGCCAAATAAAGTAAAATGATTATTTTAATAGGGATTTTAACAGAGATACCAATATTACTAACCAATTTAATTGGGATAGACTCTAGAGAATTGAAGCTTATGAGACAAATAAAATTAAGATTAACTTCTAATATTTTGATATAGTGAAGTGATTAAAAAATAAGAAAAAGAAATTTATTTCTCAAATAGTGAAAAAAATTTCTTTTAATTTAATCAAATATGATACAATATTATCAAAAGGTAAAAATAGGAATAAAAAAGGAGTGTGACCACAAATGAAAGGTAATAAAGATTTTTTACAAGAATATTGTATCAGTACTAAAAGTAAAAAATTTCAAAGAATGCTCTATCTTTGTGAAAAAGTTGCTAAAACAAATGTGAATGTTTTACTTATCGGTGAGTCTGGCTCTGGAAAAGAAGTAGCTGCAAAATATATACATTATTGCAGTAAGAGAAATCATAATCCATTAATAATTATGAACTGTTCTTCTTATACAGATAATTTATTGGAAAGTGAACTGTTTGGACATGAAGAAGGAGCTTTTACTGGAGCCATCAAAGCTAAAAGAGGGAAAATAGAGATGGCGGACAAAAGTACATTATTTTTGGATGAAATTGGCGACCTTAATTTGGTTACACAAATTAAATTATTACGAACATTAGAAACTAAAAAAATTCAAAGAGTAGGTAGCAACAAAGAAACAGAAATAAATTTTCGATTAATCACTGCCACTAACATAGATATGAAAAAGGCAGTATTAGACGAAAAAGTTAGAGAAGATTTTTTTTATAGAATAAGCACAGTAGTAATAAAGGTTCCTTCTCTGAGAGATAGGAGAGAGGATTTAGAGGATTTAATTGACTTTATGTTAGAAAAGTCCCAAGAAGAAAATGAAATACAAATACATGATATAGAACCACAGGTAAAGGAATTTTTACTTCAGTACGAATACCCTGGTAATTTAAGAGAATTAAAAAATATTTTAGATAGAATGGTTGTTCTATCAGAAAATGGAGTAATAACTGAAAATGGATTACCTATAATGCATTCTATAAAACCAGATAAAGAGAATGTACAACAGAATGAATTTAAAAAAGTAATTCCTCTAAGAAAATATAAACAAGAAACAGAAAAAAATTATTTAGCTTGGGTTTTGAAACGCTATAATGGTAACGTTTCAAAAGCTTCAAAGGATTTAAATATTAGTTCAAGACAGTTGTTTAATAAGATTAATGAGTATGATTTGAGGCAAAAATGAAAACTAAATCCTTGACAGTAAGTTTTAACTATATATATAATATATTTAAGTATAACTGGTGTTTTTTTGAATAACTTTTTTGATGAATATATAAACTCATCCTCAAAGCGAGTGTATATTTCTTTATTAGAAAGGGGTCATTATGAAAGAGCAAACAGTTAATATGAAAACAGTGATAACATTTGCTGGAGCTTTTATAGCTTTTTTAATAGGTTCTGGATTTGCAACAGGTCAAGAGGTATTACAGTATTTTTCATCATATGGGTTTATGGGGATTGCTGGTTCATTTGTCGTCCTTATTCTACTTTTGTATGTAGGGGTTAGTTTCATAACAGTAGGACAAGAAAATAAATTTGAAAAGGGTAGTGACATATATAAGTATTATTGCGGTAATATATTAGGAACATTCTTTGATTATTTTTCTATACTTTTTATTTACTTGTCATTTATAGTAATGATAGCTGGAGCTGGAGCTACATTTAATCAGCATTTTGGTTTGCCAGTTTATGTTGGCGGAATAACAATGGCTTTTTTAGCAGGTATGACTGTGTTATTTGGTCTAGGCCGTATCGTTGATATAATTGGAAAGATTGGTCCAACCATAGTAGTTATATCGATAGCATTAGGCTTAATTTCAATTTTTAGTAATTTAGATGGACTTGCAAAGTCAAGTGAATTAGTACAGACTCTTACTTTAACAAAAGCATCAACTAATTGGTTTTTTGCAGCAGGCTCTTATGTAGGATTTTGTATGTTGTGGTTAGCAGGATTTTTATCAGCGATGGGTGCTACTGCTAATAGTAAAAAAGAAGCAGCATATGGAGCTATATTAGGGGCAATAAGTTTTTCTTTAGCTGTAATTATTGTTGCATTAGGATTATTGGCTTGTATTGAAGAAGTAGCAGGTAGTCAAATACCTTCATTAATTTTGGCTGAGAACGTACATCCTTTATTGGCAACAGTTTTCTCAGTAATTATTGTTGCGGGGATATATACTACTGCAGTACCATTGTTATGGTCAGTTTCTTCGAGATTTACTGAAGATAAAAGCCCTAAATTTAGAGTATTGACGATAATTTTAGCAATAATAGGTTTATTAGTTGGAATAGGATTGCCATTTGCTAAGCTTGTAAACATTGTATACGTTATCAATGGGTATGTCGGGATAGTATTACTTATTATAATGTTTATAAAAAGTATAAAATCTAGAATATCTAAAAACTATAATGATGATTTAAGTATGTAAAATGATAATCTAAGTATATTATAAGTAAGTGTAATGTAATAATTTGCACAGTGAGTGCTAAAAAATGAATAATAAAGCTTGTGAGGAAATTGAAAAGTTCTTCACAAGCTTTTTTTTATGTATGAGGAATTTATAAATTTCATTAAACATACAGTCTTTAAATAAAGAAATTTTTTTCATAATTGAAGAAAAAAATTTCTTTTTATATATTTTAACTGTTATATTATTAACAGTTGGAGGTCATTACTTGTGGGATTATGCATCAAAAAAGTCAATTGAATATTTTGGTACATTATTTGCTATATAATAAATCGAGGATGGATTTATTAAAATCCTATGAAGAAAAGTTTGCCTAAATAGAAAAGATAGTGAATTACAAATTTTTATTAAGAAGTAGAATACTTCATTATATTTGGAGGGTAAAGATGGATAATTTATATGATGTGATAATATTAGGCGCTGGACCAGCTGGATTAGCTGCTGGACTTTACGCTGCTAGAGCAAGAATGAAAACTTTAATTTTGGAGAAAGATAGCCCAGGTGGACAAATTGTAATAACTCATGAAATTGCAAATTATCCTGGTGCTATTGCGGAAGAAAGTGGTCCTAGTTTAATAGCTAGAATGGTCAATCAAACTGAACAATTTGGAGCTGAAAGAGTAAGTGACAATATTGTTGAGGTTGAACTTTCTGGTAAAGTAAAAGTTATTAAAGGGGAAAAAGGAGAGTATCATGCAAAATCTGTAATAATTGCAACTGGTGCAGAACCAAAATTAATTGATTGTCCAGGGGAAGCAGAATTTACAGGTAAAGGAGTTTCATATTGTGCAACTTGTGATGCTGATTTCTTTGCAGGATTAGAAGTATTTGTAGTAGGTGGAGGAGACTCTGCTGTTGAAGAAGCATTATACTTAACTAAGTTTGCAAGAAAAGTAACTATAGTTCATAGAAGAGATGAATTAAGAGCTGCAAAGTCAATTCAGGAAAAAGCATTTAAAAATGAGAAGATGCATTTTATGTGGGATTCAGTAATTGAAGAAATAAAAGGTGATGGCATAGTAGAGTCAGCTATCTTCAAAAATACTAAAACTGGAGAAACAACTGAGTATTTTGCTGATGAAGATGATGGAATCTTTGGAATATTTGTTTTTATTGGATACACTCCAATTAGTAAGTTATATGAAGGACAAATTGAAATGGAACATGGATATATTGTTACAGATCAAGACATGAAAACAAATATCGAAGGTGTATATGCTGCGGGAGATATCAGAGTTAAATCTTTAAGACAAGTAATTACAGCAGCAGGAGATGGAGCTATTGCAGCAGTAAATGCTGAAAGATATGTTGAAGATTCTGAATAAGAATTAATATAATAAAACAATAAATTTAAAGGAGGTAAAAAATGTTAGTATTAGATAAAAATACTTTTAAAGAAGAAGTTTTAGAATCTAAAGGATTAGTTTTAGTTGATTACTTTGGTGATGGTTGTGTACCATGCGAAGCTTTGATGCCTGATGTATTAGCATTAGCTGAAGCATATGAGGGAAAAATGAAATTCACTAAATTAAATACTTCTAAAGCTAGAAGATTAGCAATTTCTCAAAAAGTTTTAGGTCTTCCAACAATATCTCTTTATAGAGATGGAGTTAAGATTGATGAATTAACAAAAACTGATGCAACAAAAGCTAATATTGATGCAATGATTAATAAACATTTAGGCTAGTAAATAATATATAAAATACTGCGTAGATTTATATATTATTATTGTAAGTGTTAAGTTGTAGGTTGTAAGTTATAGAACTAAAAAAGTTAATATTTAATATTGAGTTATTACATTTATAGATAATAATTATTTAAATTTAAAAATAAAAGGAGGATATCGAACATGAGTATGTTTGAAGGAGCAAAAGTAATCATCGTTGGCGATAGAGATGGTATACCTGGTCCTGCAATAGCTGAATGTATCAAAGGTACTGGTGCTGAAATAGTTTTTTCATCAACAGAATGCTTTGTCTGAACAGCTGCAGGTGCTATGGATCTAGAAAATCAAAATAGGGTAAAAAGTTTAACTGAAAAGTATGGTGCAGAGAACATGATAGTTCTTTTAGGTGCAGCAGAAGGTGAAGCTGCAGGTTTAGCAGCAGAAACAGTTACAAACGGAGACCCTACTTTCGCAGGTTCATTAGCAGGAGTCCAGTTGGGACTAAAAACTTATCACGTAGTAGAGCCAGAAGTGAAAGAAGCAGTAAATGAGGAAGTATACGAAGAGCAAATAGGCATGATGGAAATGGTATTAGATGTAGATGATATTATTTCAGAAATGTCTTCTATCAGAGAACAATTTTGTAAATTTCTATAATGTTCAAAATATGAAATGGGTGATGTGCGCATCACTCGTTTTTTTATATATATCTATATGAGTGACAAGTGAAGAGTGACAAGTGACAAGTTTAGGATGATTTTCTTACAGAAAATCTTAAATTAAGCTTTTCTCATCTTCGATGAATGATTTTTAATTAAAGATTTCACGTTAGTGAAAGGTGAAAGGTATCCGTAACTTGTCACTTGTCACTTAAAACTTGTCACTAATAAAAAGTTGGAGGGAAAACAAAATGAACTATGCTGTTATAAAAGGAACTGGCTATGTATTAGTAAATACTCCTGACATGATTTTACATAATGGTACAACTCAAACAATGGAGAAAATAACAAATCCTGATTCACATTATTTGAAGGAGATTTCTAAATATATTAGACCATTTGAAGAAGTGGTTAACTATGCACCAAACCAAGCTTATATAGGAAACATGACACCAGAAGAATTAAGAGGATATGAGATGCCTTGGTATGACAAGAGCGTTGAAGGTGCAACTCGTGATGGTAAATTTGGTGAAATTATGCCTCAAGATGAGTTTATTGGTCTTATGAAGATTTCAGATGCTTTTGAACTTGTTAAACTTAATAAAGAATTTACTGCAAGAATCAAAGAAAAATTAGCTAATCACCCATTATTCAAAGATGAGATAGATAAGTTACAAGATGGAGACTCAATGGAAGAGATTGAGAACATTGTTAACGAACTTCATGGAGAAGGAATCTATAACGATGGAAAATTAGTTGGATGTGTTAAAAAAGCTCATGATATAGATGGAAACTTAACTGCTCATGTTTTATTCGAAAACTTAGTTGTTAAAGCATCAGGTGTTCTTGCATTCAAAAATCTTGTTGCTAAAAACAACATTAATGTTGAAGATATTGAATATGTAATTGAATGTTCAGAAGAAGCTTGCGGAGACATGAACCAAAGAGGTGGCGGAAACTTTGCAAAATCTATAGCAGAGATATCAGGTGCTGTAAATGCAACAGGTTCTGATACTAGAGGGTTCTGTGCTGCACCAACTCATGCCCTTATAGAAGCGTCAGCTTTAGTTCAAGCAGGAATATACAAAAATGTTGTTATAGTAGCTGGTGGTGCTACAGCGAAGCTTGGAATGAACGGAAAAGACCATGTTAAAAAAGGAATTCCAGTACTTGAAGATATATTAGGTGGATTTGCAGTATTAATAAGTGAAAATGATGGCGTAAGCCCTGTAATTAGAACAGATATTTTAGGAAGACATACAGTTGGTACAGGTTCTTCACCACAAGCAGTAATGACATCATTAATCGCTGCACCTTTAGATAGAGCAGGATTAAAAATCACTGATATAGATAAATACTCAGTTGAAATGCAAAATCCAGATGTAACTAAACCAGCAGGAGCTGGAGATGTACCAGAAGGAAACTACAAAATGATTGGTGCATTAGGTGTTAAGAGAAAAGAGCTTGAAAGAAAAGAATTACTTCCATTTATCAAAAAACATGGAATGCCAGGATGGGCTCCAACTCAAGGTCATATTCCATCAGGAGTTCCTTACTTAGGTTTTGCTATGGATGATTTAACAGAAGGTAGCTTAAATAAAGTAATGATCGTAGCAAAAGGAAGCTTGTTCTTAGGTCGTATGACTAACCTATTTGATGGAGTTTCAGTTGTTATAGAAAGAAATTCAGGCAAAAAAGAGGAAGCTGGTTCAAGTGTTTCTCAAGATGAAGTTAAAACATTAATTGCAGAATCAATGAGAGATTTAGCAGCACTTCTACTAAAGGAATAGGGGTGAACTATATGACAATGAGTAAATCTTCAGTTAAAGAAATGATTGGAAATGCATTGCTTGAAGTATCAGAGGCAATTGAATCTGGTCAATTTGGAAAGAAAGTAAGAATAGGAATAACTACTTTAGGTTCAGAGCATGGAACTGAAAATCTTCTGAAAGCAGCAGAATTAGCTTCAAAAACTTCGGAAAATATTGAGGTTGTTTTAATAGGACCAAAGGTTGAAACAGAACTTGCAATAGTTGAAGCAAACAGTGAAGATGAAATGTACTCTAAAATGGAAGAGTTATTAGATAGTGGAGAACTTCAAGGTTGTGTAACTATGCACTATAACTTCCCAGTTGGAGTTTCAACAGTAGGAAGAGTGATAACTCCAGGAATGGGAAAAAAAATGTTCTTAGCTACTACTACAGGAACGGCAGCAGTAAACAGAGTAGAAGCCATGGTTAAAAATGCTCTACATGGCATAATCACTGCAAAATCTATGGGAATAGAAGAGCCAACAGTTGGAATTCTAAACTTAGATGGAGCAAGACAAGTGGAGCGTATTTTAAAAGAATTAAATAGTAACGGATATAAAATAAAATTTGCTGACTCAGCTCGTGCCGATGGCGGAGCCGTTATGAGAGGTAATGACTTATTAGCTGGAACTGCAGATGTTATGATTACAGATACTTTAACGGGTAACATTATGATGAAAGTATTCTCAGCTTACACAACAGGTGGAAGCTACGAAGCAACAGGATACGGATATGGTCCTGGAGTTGGAGAAGGATATGAAAGAAATATATTAATAGTATCAAGAGCATCAGGAATACCAGTTGTAGCAAATGCTATAAAATATGCAGCAGACCTTGCAAAAGGTAAATTAGTAGAAAAATCAAAAGCAGAATTTAAGAAAGCAAAAGATGCAAAACTAAATTCAATTTTAGAATCTCTTAATAAAGATGCAAAAAAATCTTCAGATGAAGAAGAAGTAACAGCACCACCAAAGGAAGTAGTAACAGGTTCATTATCAGGAGTAGATATAATGGAACTTGAAGATGCTGTAAAAGCACTTTGGAAAAATGGTATCTATGCTGAGAGTGGAATGGGTTGTACAGGACCAATAGTAATGGTTCATGAAACAAAAGTTGCAGAAGCTAGAGAAGTTTTAGAGCGTGTAGGATTTATTGCAAAAGAGGGAGATTGCTGTTAGAAAATATCATTAAATTCAATAAAGCATATAATAAGGAATAAATTTTATAGCACAGATATAAATTTATTCCTTATTAGTTATTTTGATATATTAATAGTATATAGAACTTCATCTGGATATTTATTATGTCTTTTGGATGCTGGATTAAATTTTACATCAACTTTGATATTAGAAGCAGTTACATTTAAGTTGAATACATATTGTCTTTTGTCAATGATGTTATCTAGGATTTTTTTGTCAATGTAATTTGGAACAAAG
Source organism: Clostridium sediminicola (assembly GCF_050402865.1). Lineage (NCBI taxonomy): Bacteria > Bacillati > Bacillota > Clostridia > Eubacteriales > Clostridiaceae > Clostridium > Clostridium sediminicola. The sequence continues at coordinate 91,646 of NZ_BAABMF010000007.1, read as the reverse complement.
ATTTTTTCAAAAGATCTACCTGAGCCAGTGAAAGATACTTTTTTACCTGACGAATCTACCCCTTTGAAACTGTTGTTATTTGATAATGATATATCGCCATTTTGATAAGCAAAATTTATTGCATCTCCTATGATTTTGGCATTATATCTATCCGCAGCTAACTTAGTATTTTGAGAATAATTTATGAATTTTGGTATAGTTATTAATGCTAAAATTGACAAAATTGCTATTACAATAATTAGTTCAATTAAAGTAAATCCTTTCTTGGTTTTATTATACATAAATATCACCTTCCAGTATTTAAATATAATGATAGTCATATTATATCATAAAAGTTAATAAATATTAAAAATAGGTTTCTGGTTTAAAAAAAACTAATAAATCATCTATATTTAAACATTAGTTTAGGTGTTTATTTAAATTAGTTTTAGAATATTAATTCGTAATAGAACTACATTGTGGTATAATATAGTTATGGATAGTATTATTTCAATTATATGTGTTATAATATATTATGTAAATTATATGCCATAATGATAAAACATTGTCACCTAACTAGGTGATTTTTTCAGTGGATTTAAGTGTAGCTTTTGTACTTTTTATGACGTAAAAATGAATAGGTTCTGGTTTATAAACACCGAGAAGGTTAAGGTTTCTTATCTAAGCAGAGATATAATATTTTGCTACTTTAGGTGATTAAATAAAAGGGAGAATGATTAAGTGAAAAGAAAGTATAATTTAAAGAAGACATTGTCAATGAAAATGTTTATTGCAGAATTTGGAGAAGATTTTTCTGAACATATTAAAGAAAGATTACTAGATTTAGAGGTAAGAGGGGTTCTAAAAAGAAAGGATCCTATATATAGCTTTAATTTAAAAAATGTTGAACATACGAAATATAATTGTAAAACTAGTAATGGGTTAAAAACAACTCAAAAAGAGTATGCATTTGGTCAATTTAAAGTAATTGAAGGAGAGCTTTACTTTTCAGAAAAATGTACAGAAAGTGATAGGGTAATGCAAGCTCCTATAGTTGAAAGTATATACAATAAATTAGATGGAGAAAGTATTATAAATGATGAAGGGTGTAATGCTAAAAAAATAGATGATAGTAATGTTGATTTTGTAGTAGACTCAATATTATCTGTTTGTCCTGATGTATCACAGGAGTATTTGGATATCATAAAGCATATGTCATCTTATTAGGTAAATAAGTTGTTGAGCAAAAATCCATATTATTTTATTAAAATGCTGTATACCGATAATCTGTCATGGGCTTTTAGCTCATGGCTTTTTAAGTTATTTATGTGTTCAGTAAACAAAGATTTTGTGATAGAATAATTATTGGTGTTGATTGAATTTGAGTATAATATAAAACATAGATAGGAGGTATAGATATGGAAAACTATCTGCACGAGAATTCTTTTATGATTGCATTTGCATTTATTTTTCTTGCTATATTTGTAAGTATTAGTGTATTTAAAAAAATAGAATATTTTTGGGAAAGTAAAAGAGTTAAATTAATAAGAAAAGCATTAGGGGATCAACGAGCAGCAATTTTATACTATATAACTTCGGCAATTGCTTTATTTTTAGCTATATGTTTACTTTTAGGTTGGGTATAAAAAATATTTTATAAAACAAAGACAAACTTAGGGGGATAATACTTAAGTTTGTCTTTGCTTTCTAGAATTATATGGCTTTATCCATGATTATAATGGTTGCATATATGTGGTATAATATTCAATATTAAGAAAAAAGCGAAGCTTTTTACTGAAGTTTACGGGGGGATTTTATGAAAAAAGAGAGTTTGGGGTATTTTTATTTATTAAACACAATTATATTTTTTAGTACATTTGAGGTCGTAAGTAGGATGGTTGCGGGAAAAATCAGTCCATTTCAAATTAATTTTCTGAGATTTTTCTTTGGGGGAATTCTTTTACTAGTTGTATTGTTTATATCTAAAGAAAGTAAAAGGATAAGTAAAAAGGAATTTTTATGGGTTACATTAGTTGGAATAATGAATGTAGGTATTTCTATGAATTTAATTCAGTTAAGTCTAAGTGATAGTAATGCTAAAGCATCAGTTATTGCAGTGATTATAAGTAGTAATCCCATCTTTGTTACTATTTTCTCTGCGTTAATTGAAAAGGAGAAAATCAAACTATACAAAGTTGTTGGATTAATAATAGGTGTTTTGGGAATTGGTATAGTATTTTTTCAGGATCTAGATATGTCAAACATGAATTTTAAGAGTCCTTCTTTAGCATTAGCATCTGCAATTTCTTTTGCAATGTATACTGTACTAGGTAAAAAAGTATCATCAAAAATTGGAAGTCTGAAAATGAATGCATACTCATTTACTATAGGAAGTGTATTAATTATTCCATTTCTTATGTTATTTAAAATTCCAGTTATCAAATTTGAATCTTCTTTAATTTTACCAGTTTTCTATTTGTCTTTCTTTGTAACAGGCATTGCTTATATTGCGTATTTTAAAGGTTTAGAAATTATAGGTACAAGTAATGGCTCTTTAGTTTTTTTTATAAAGCCAGTACTAGCAAGTGTCTTTGCGATAATTATTTTGAAGGAAAAAGCTACTATGAATCTTTTCATCGGGACTGTATTTATTATAATGGGGATATATGTTGTATTATTTTGGGAAAAGATAAGTGAGAAAATAAAAGGGAAAAATGTAAAGACAGCTTAAATATTTAAGCTGTCTTATTGTTTTAGAAGTAAAGTTACTTTGAAAATATAGGTTATGTATTTAAGAAATTTATATCCCTAATAAATAGATCATTTTTTCGGGCAATAGAGTCATAAAAGTTTACATCTTCATTATTCTTAAAAAATACTGGAAAGGACAAATTGTAGTTACCCCATATAGTTATAGGTTTTTCTGTAAAATGAAATGTACAAAAATGTAATTCTCTTGTAGAAAGTCTGGTCATAAAAGGGATTAACTCTTTATCTTCTATCAAAAAGTATACTGAATGGGTTTTTATATTTCTGACATGATTTATAAAGGTTAATTTATCGTCATGTTCCAAGTGAGAGAGCACTCTAAGAATTCCTTCGTTATCTATATTGTTTAGATAAAAATCTACTATTATGGGTTTTTTCTTATTAATAGTATAAATTTTTTTCATGAAATTTATAAATCTATTTTCATATTTCAAATTATTGTTATAGATTAAGCGTGAAGATTCATCTTGTTCATTAATGGATAAAGAACTATCATGGACATCTAGGATACCATGGGTATAGTTATTAAATCCTTCTTGAATATTAGTGATGGATATTTTCTTAATAGAATTGAATTCTTCAATGGTAATTGATTTTAATAGCTTTTCCATAGATTATCATCCTTTTTCTGTTTCTATTAGTATTCTTAAATTTTAAGATTTTTCAATATATAAGCTTCTACTTGGGAATGCTATGTTGACATTCTCTTCTTGGAGAATTTTCATTATTCTAAAATTTATATCTTCTTTAACTTTTAGGAATTTACTCCAATTTGTAGTATTGGTAAAGAAGTATAAAAATATATCTAAACTACTAGTATTAAACTTATCAAAATTAACAAATATTGTTTCTGGATGTATATCGGGATGTTCCTGGAGCATTTTTTTTATACGTTTTATGCATACTTGAATTTTATCTATTGGAGTGTCATAAGTTATTCCTATATTAAAGGTTATTCTTCTTTTTTGCATCTTAGCCCAATTAGTAATAGATTCATTTGATAATTTAGAGTTAGGGACTGTTACGATAGCATTTGCAAAAGTTCTGATTTTAGTACTTCTAAATGTAATATCTTCAACTGTACCTTCCACAGAATCAGCTTTAATCCAATCACCTATTGAAAATGGTTTATCCATTATAATTGCAAAGCCTCCAAAAATATTTCCTAAAGTATCTTTAGCAGCTAAAGCTACAGCGAGTCCACCAATACCTAGACCAGTAATAAAACCATTAACATTAAAGCCGAATTCTTCCGCAATAACGCATAAAGAAAGTGTAACAATGATAAATCTGATGATTTTAGCTAAAAAAGTATATAGAGTTTTATCAATATTTAAACTAAATTTTTCTTTAAGATTTTCATATAGAATAGAATCCTCGTTCGTCAAATTGTGTAGTCCCCATGAAAAAAGTCCAATAAATATAGAACGAAAAATACTTATGTATATTTTAGCCATTGTAAGACCGAATTCAGAAGTAAAATACTTTAGCGAAAAAAATATTCCGATAACGATAAAGGAGGACTTCATTGGCTTCTCAAAGGCATGAAGTAATTTTTCGTCAAGATTAGTTTTGGTTTTCAGGGTTAGTTTTATTGATATACGAAATATGTATTTAGTAAAAATTTTTCTTAGGATTAAAAATAAAATAAAAATAGCTAAAGTTACAATAATTGTTCTTAAAATGAATGATGGTACGTATTTTGAAAAAGAGTCAAAAAAATTGATGTTATCATAAAGTGATTTTTTTATTTCATTCATAAAAACACCTCCCAGTTTAATATTTTATAATAAAATGTCTCCTAACTCAATAAGTTGATGGATTTATTAATGCATAAGGTATATTTATGGTACATTTTTCATGTGGACATGCAAACAACACTTTGTTAGAATTAAATTGTTTTAAATATATACGTAGTTATACTTTCAAAAATAGGAGATGAAAAATATGATAAACAAAAGATGGAATAAGAGTTTTAAAGCAATAGTTAGTTGTTTGATACTAGTATTTATTTTTGCTTTAAGTGGATGTGGAAAGAAAGAGCCAATTACTCTAAAACAGGCTATGGAAAACAGTAATAAGATGAAATCAGGATATTATAGTGCAAATATGGCTATGAATTTACCTGGTGATGAGGAAAGTATACCGATTAATGCACAGGTATCTTTTGATGGAGCATTTGATATAGAGAATGAAGAAAAGGGTAAAAATGAAGTTAATATAAATTTGAATATGGAAGATTTAGGAATGGATTTTCAATTCCCTATTGTTATTGATACGAAAAGTGCAAATGATGCAGATATATTTATTACAATACCTACAATGTTTGCACAAATGATGGGATTACCAGAAGGAAAAAATGTTCTATATTATAATCCTAAAGATATTATAAAACAAGACGAGAAAACTAAACATGATGAATTTTTAAATAGTTTAACTAAATTTAACGAAAGCATAAATGCCATATTTGATAATTTTACTAAAAACAACAAGGGTGTTCTAGTATTTGAAGAAATTGAGGGTAAATCAATTGAATCAAATGGTAAGTATTTATTTAATCTAAATAAAGAGCAATCTATTAAATTTATGGAAGCTTTATTTGCTGATGAAGAGGTCATTTCATTAATAGAGCAAATGATGCAAATTAGTGAATCAGCAAATCCTTCTGAGCAGAAAGATACAGTAGGTATTGAAGGATTCAAGGAAGAGTTTTTTACTGGTTTACAAGAAGTAGAAGAATTCAACTTGGAAATGGAAACAATCATTAATGATGGATTTATAACTGGTGTTAAGTATAATGTTTTAATCACTGCTGAAGGGCAAACAATGGAAATGGTTTTTGATTATAAAATTGAAAGAATAAATGAAGCAGTTGAAATAAAAGTTCCTGACAAAAATGATGAATCAGTAATTAAATTCAGTGATTTAGAAAAGATGCAAGATGAATTAACTGTTATACAATAATTTTAAGAAATTGATTAGAATTAAAACCTCTCAAATATTTATGTCTGAGAGGTTTTTTAGATAAGAATTAATATACTTTTTTAACGATATAACCCGCAGTATTTAGTTCAGAAACTATTTGGTTTATATGATCTAAACCATTTGTTTCACAAGTAATTTCTAATACTACATTTTTTAATCTGTCATAAGCTTTAAATTGATTATGTTCAAGACCAATAACATTAGCATTTAAATCAGCGAGGCGTTTAGAAATTTCCACTAATTCTCCAGGTTTATCAGGTAATTCAACTGAAAAACAGAATAACCTTCCTCTTGAAACTAAACCAGAATTAATCATTGAAGAAATTGTTACAACATCAATGTTTCCACCACTTAGAATACATGCTACTTTTTTATCTTTTACATTTAATTTCTTTAGTCCAGCAAGAGAAACAGCTCCAGAAGTTTCTGATACTAATTTATGTTTTTCAACTATCATTAAGAAAGCTTCCATTATTTCTTCATCTGATACAGTTACAATATCATCAACATAATCTCTGATTATTCCAAAAGCTAAATCACCAGGAGTTTTTACCGCCACTCCTTCAGCTATTGTTGTTACGGAATCAAGACTTACTACTTTATTATCTTTGATAGACTTTTTCATTGCTGCTGCACCATTGGGCTCAACACCTATAATTTTAATGTTTGGATTTATCGACTTAGCTGCAAAAGCTACACCACTTATTAGGCCACCTCCACCAATAGGAACTAGGATATATTCTATATTCTTAATTTCTTCTATAATTTCTACTGCTATTGTTCCTTGCCCAGCAATTACATCTATATCATTAAATGGATGTACAAAACTATAATTATTTAATTTTTGTAGCTCTACTGCTTTTGAATATGCTTCATCATAACAAGTTCCATGTAAAATTACATTAGCTCCATAAGAACGAGTAGAAGAAACTTTTATTAAAGGAGTATTTTTAGGCATTACAATGGTTGCATTTACCCCCAATAGTTTTGCAGCATAGGCTACTCCTTGTGAATGATTACCAGCAGATGATGCAATGATACCGTTTTTTTTCTCTTCCTTACTTAATTTGCAAATTTTATTATAAGCTCCCCTAATTTTAAATGCTCCCGTAACTTGAAGATTTTCAGGTTTAATATATACTTTATTACCACATTCTAAACTAAAAACATCGCTATAAATAAGTCCGGTTTTTGTAGAAACTCCATGCAGATTTTCTACTGCTTCTTCTATGTTTTTATAAGTGAGTAATCCCCGCTCACTATTTTCAAACAAATTCTTCATTTATAAAGCCCCCTTAAATAATATAAATAATATATTCAATCATTATATAACAATTTTCTAGAATAGTATATTGAAATGAGCGTATAAATCCCATGGATAGTAGATTGCGCAATATTGTACTAGATTACGCAAATATTTTTGAGGAGAAAAAGCAAATTAATTATAATTGTAAGAAAAATGCATATTTTAATATGTTTAGTTTGTGTTAAGAACAGAAGGAATTGTTGGATTGTTTATAAAACTATAATAAGATTAAAAATTAATGCATAATTGAAATAAAATGCGAAAAAAGACTCGCATTTTATAAATAGGAACTAAAAATTTTATGAAGATCATTTTCTAATCTTATTTTATTATTTTTCAGTACAGTATTTAAAGCTTTTAAAGTAATATAGAGCTTTTCTTCTTTGCAATTCTCTCCCATATGTCCAATTCTAAAAACTTTATCTTTTAGGAAATCAAAGGCGCCTGCAATCATAATACTATGACTATTTAGCATTTCATTAAATAGTTTATCGTAACTCAAACCTTGTGGCATATTAACAGTTGTTACAGTATTTGAAAATCCGTTAATAGGATAAAGTTCTAAGTCACATTGAATAAAACTTTTACGTACAGCGTTAGCTAATAAAGCATGGCGATTTATTAGGTCTTTATCAGATAATGTAATTTCTAAAGCTTTATCAAGAGCATAAATATCACTAATAGGTTGAGTATAAGGAAACCATTTTTGCGCATACCAATCTTTCCAAATACCTAAATTTGCATAGAAGCCGGACACTGGTGTAGATCTATTATTTATAACGTTCCAAGCTTCTCCACTTATACTTAAAAAAGTTAGTCCAGGAGGAGCAGAAAGGCATTTTTGTGAACCACCAATAACTATATCCATTTGCCAGTTATCCACTTCTAAAGATTCCCCTGCAACAGCAGAAACTGAATCGACAATGCTGATAATACCATACTTTTTAAGTAAAGGACAAATAATTTTAACTGGATTAGTGATACCGGATGGAGTTTCACAATGAACCAAAGTTGCAATCTTAAAATCATGATTTTCTTTCAAAAATTCTTCTAATTTTTGTGTATCTATAGCTTTTCTATTTTCACAGTCATAATAGTAAACATCTGCCCCGTACATTTTTGCAAAATCTCCAAACCCTTTACCGAAAATTCCGTTGTTAATACATAGGATTTTATCATTAGGTTCAATTAATGATGCACAAGCAGCCTCTAGTCCCAAAATTCCTTCTCCACTTAGAATAAGAACATCATTTTCTGTTTTCATTAATTTTTGCAATTTAGTGCATGTATTTAAGTAGAAGTCATAAAAATTCAAATCTAAATCTGGATTAGTAATAGGATTTGCCAGAGCACTTCTTACCGCTTCATTAACATAAGTAGGGCCAGGAGTCATTATTAAAGTTTCTTTCATTTTATCACCTCAAAATTATACGAAATTTTTTATTTTTAGTTTAATTAGTGAAGCAGCCAATGGGATTCCAAGGATAGCTCCAAAAACGATTTGAATTATATTTCCTGGAATTGATGTAACTGGTGCTAACCAATTTCCGTAAATTGCGATTTCGGTAATATAGTAGCCGAAGATCATCCAAATGCCTGCTAGTGTTATACCTAATAAATTCCAAGAAAGTTTCTCTCCGTTTCTGTTTTTAGCATTAGCAATACTTCCTATAATATACCCCATCACACCTCGTACAATAAAAGTAAAGGGAGCCCAAATTACCCATCCAGATAACAAGTCAAAGATGGCCATACCAAAAGCACCTGCAATAGCACCTTTTTTCTTACCAAATAATATTGATATTGAAAAAAGCATAACATTACCTAGATGAATTAAACCACCATTAACTGAAATAGGTAGTCTAATATTAATAAATTTTGTTGCAATAAAAACCAAAGCAATACATAGAGCAGATAAAGTTAAATCTTTTACAGCAAAATTCCTTTTTGTTAGTGTAATATTTTGTTTTTGTTCCATGAGAAATCCCCCTTTTGTTTGTTTGGCGCTGTTTTAAGATGATAATGATAATTGTAAATATTGAGTACAAAATCGAAATAAAATGCGAAACAAATCAGTGACAAGTGATAAGTTATAAGTGATAAGTTAAGGATGATCTTCTTTAGGAAAATCTTTAACTAAGCCTTTGTTAGCTTCGCTAACTGAAATAATGTTCTTTTGCTGATGCAAAAGGAATCTTTTTATCTTTTATTTAGTTAAAAGCTCTCGCTTGCGAAAGGTATTCACAACTTGTCACTTATCACTTGTAACTTGTCATTATAAATTTCGAACTTGTTTGCAATTCATAGATAGTGTGTCTAATAATTTTAATCAATAACATCTTAAAGTCGAGCTATTTGTTGAAATAATCATAGTACGTTTATTAAATCAAAGCAAATGTATCGATACAATATTAGAAAGGTAATCAGAAATACAAAATGCAAAATACATATTGACAAAATTGATAGAGGGTAATATAATACAAATATAAAAATTAAATAAAACTTCAGGGCAGGGTGTGATTCCCTACCGGCGGTTATAGTCCGCGAGCTATTTGTATAAATGATATAAATAGTTGACTTGGTGAAATTCCAAGACCGACAGTTAAAGTCTGGATGGAAGAAGGAATATTAAGCTTTAATAAGGTTATTTTTATGATCTGATTTTATCAACTCTGAGGAATTTATAATTCTTCAGGGTTTTTTATATATAGAAACTAACAAAAAGTTTCTAAAGATTATAAAAGACGGTTAAACCACAAAAGTAAGTTAAACTTAAATTACTTTATGGTAGAACAATAAGATAACTTTTTTTATGATTAAAAATGCTCTGAAGATTAAAATCTTCAGAGCATTTTTATTTTCTATTAAATTTAAGTTTTTCAGTAAAAAGATATCAATAACTATTATATATTGATATGAGTAAATATTATTGACTAGGGAAAAGTAGGATTAGAGAAGGTCAAAGGTGGGTAGAGTATGGATATAAAATTTATGAAAAGAGCTTTAGAGCTTGCAAATATGGGTTCTGGGTATGTTAATCCTAATCCATTAGTAGGAGCGGTTATTGTCAAGAATGATCAGATTATAAGTGAAGGGTACCATGAGTTTTATGGAGGTCCTCATGCAGAGATTAATGCTTTTAAAAATGCAAAAGAGGATGTTACAGGTGCAACTATGTATGTAACTTTGGAACCTTGTTCACACTATGGTAAAACTGGACCTTGTGCCAATGCTATAGTAGAAAAAGGAATCAAAGAGGTAATTATTGCAATGGAAGACCCTAATCCAGTGGTTGCTGGTGGCGGGATAGCAATATTAAGAAATAATGGTATTGATGTTACTTGTGGAATTATGGAAAAAGAAGCAAAAGAACTTAATGAAGTTTTTATCCATTATATTACTACAAAAACACCTTATTGTATTATGAAAACAGCAATGACCTTAGATGGCAAAATTGCTACTTATACAGGACATTCAAAGTGGATAACTAATGAAAAATCAAGAGAGTATGTACATAAAATTAGAAATCATGTTTCTGGAATAATGGTAGGTATAGGTACAGTTTTAGCAGATAATCCATCTCTTACTACTAGATTAGAAAGTGGTGAAGGTAAAGATCCAATAAGAATTATTGTTGATTCTACTGGAATAATCCCATTAGATTCTAAGGTTTTAAATTCTAAGTCAGCATCAAAAACAATAATTGCTACTACAAAAAACATTGATGATGAGAAATTAAAGTCCATTAAGAAAAAAGGTGCAGAAGTTTTAATTATGCCTTCGGAGAATAATAGAGTTAATTTGAGCAAGCTAGTAGAAAAGCTTGGAGAAAAGAAAATTGATAGTATTCTGATTGAAGGGGGAGGAACTCTAAATTGGAGTGCTCTTAGTAATGGACTAGTAAATAAAGTGATTAGTTTTATAGCACCCAAAATTATTGGAGGAAAAAATGCAAAAACGCCAGTGGAAGGAACTGGTGTAGCTACTATGGATAGTAGTATATTGATAAAAGACATGAGAATCATAACATTGGATGAAGATATTGTGATAGAAGGATACATATACAGTTGACAGTTTACAGTTGACAGTGTTTAGTTGATATTTTACAGGGAACAGTCCATCATACATATTCATATGAAAGGAGGGGATAATTTTGTTTACAGGCTTAATAGAGGAAATTGGTAAGATTAAAAAGATTGATAAATCAGGGAATTCTGCAAAGATAACTATATTAGCTAATAAAATTTTAAAGGAAGTAAAGTTGGGAGATAGTATATCAACAAATGGGGTTTGTCTAACAGTGACAAAATTTACTGAAAATGAGTTTACTGTTGATGTAATGCCAGAAACTATGAACAGAAGTAATTTAGGAAACTTAAAAACAGGAAGTAAAGTGAATCTAGAACGTGCTATGCAAGTAGGTGATAGATTTGGTGGACATATTGTTTCTGGGCATATTGATGGAGTTGGATACATTATAAACCTTAAAAATGAAGATAATGCGACTTGGGTTTCTATTGAAGTAAATGATGATATTTTGAAATATATAGTAGAAAAGGGGTCAGTTGCAATTGATGGCATAAGTCTTACGGTTGCGTATGTAGATGAAAAAATATTCAAAATTTCTTTGATACCATTGACAAAAGAAGAAACTACTTTGCTTTCAAAAGGTATAGGAGAGAGAGTTAATATTGAATGTGATATTGTAGGAAAATATGTTGAAAGATTGATAGGCTTTAATAAAAAAGAAGATAAAACAGAAAATAAAATTAGCATGGATTTTTTAAGAGAAAATGGATTTTAAATATGAGGTGAGAAAATGTATAAATTTAATACTATTGAAGAAGCATTAGAAGATTTGAAAAAGGGAAAGATGATAGTAGCTGTAGATGATGAGGATAGAGAAAATGAAGGCGATCTAATTATTCCAGCTCAGATGGCTACAGCTAAAGCAGTAAATTTTATGGCTAAATATGGACGAGGACTTATTTGTTTACCTATTATTGGTGACAGGTTAGATCAGTTGAATATGCATCCTATGGTTAAAAATAATACTGATGCGAAGGAAACTGCTTTTACTGTTTCTGTAGATCATATAAGTAATGAAACAGGGATTTCTGCTTTTGAAAGAGCTGATACTATTTCTAAAATCATTGATATGGAATCAAGAGCAGAAGATTTTACAAGACCAGGACATATATTTCCATTAAGAGCAAAAGAGAATGGTGTACTAGAAAGAACAGGGCATACTGAAGCAGCAGTTGATTTAGCAAGATTATGTGGTTTTTATCCTGCTGGAGTTATTTGCGAAATAATGAATGATGATGGAACTATGGCTAGAGTACCTCAATTAATGGAGTATGTGAAAGAACATGATTTGAAGATAATAACGATTGCTGATTTAGTAAAATATCGTCTAGAAAACGAAACTATGATACTAAAAGAAGCAGAAGCTGATATGCCAACTAAATATGGAGAATTTAAGGTAGTTGGTTTTGAAAACAAAATAACCAAAGAACATCATGTGGCATTAGTAAAAGGTAAAATAACAGGTGATGAACCTATTCTTATGAGAATTCACTCTGAGTGTTTAACAGGAGATGTGTTTGGATCTAGAAGATGTGACTGTGGAGAGCAGTTTGGTGAAGCAATGGAAAGAATAAATAAAGAAGGTAAGGGGATTCTTATTTATTTGAGACAAGAAGGTCGTGGAATAGGGTTAATAAATAAATTAAAAGCATATGAGTTACAAGATGGGGGAATGGATACAGTTGAAGCTAATATTGCTCTTGGTTTCCCAGATGATTTAAGAGATTATGCAGTGGCGGGGCAGATACTAAAAAATATTGGAGTTAAGAAAGTAAGATTAATGACAAATAATCCTGATAAAATTTTGGGATTAGAAGCGTCAGGAATTGAGATAACTGAAAGAGTGCACATTGAAATGAATCATAACGAGAAAAATCTATTTTACCTAAAAACAAAGAAAGAAAAAATGGGTCATCAATTAAATTTATAATAAATTTTGAGAAGATATAAGGAGGAAAATATTAATGAATATATTTGAAGGAAAATTAACAGGGCAAGGTTTAAAACCAGCAATCGTAGTTGCAAGATTTAATGAATTTATTGGAGGAAAACTTCTAAGTGGTGCTATAGATGCTTTGAAAAGACATGGAGTAAATGAAGATGATATAGATATTATATGGGTGCCGGGTGCTTTTGAAATCCCATTAATAGCAAAGAAACTTGCAAAAACTGATAAATATGATGGTGTTATTTGTTTAGGTGCAGTTATAAAAGGCTCAACTCCTCATTTTGATTATGTTTGTAGTCAAGCAGCTAAAGGGGTTGCGCAAGCTTCAATGGAAACAGAGAAGCCAGTTATCTTTGGAGTTTTAACAACTGATTCTATTGAGCAGGCAATCGAAAGAGCGGGAACAAAAGCTGGTAATAAAGGATTTGACGCAGCTGTTACTTTTATTGAAATGGCAAACTTGTTAAATGAATTCTAAAGTAAATAAAAATGTGAATAAATTGGAAAATATTAAAACAATATTCTTTGATTTTGATGGTACGGTGCATGATAGTATAAAAATATATGCACCTGCTTTTAGAATGGCATATAAATATTTAGTAGAGAATAAATTTGCAGAGCCTAAAATTTGGAGTGAAGATGAAATTAGTTATTGGCTTGGTTATAGTAGTAAAGAAATGTGGAAAAAGTTTATGCCTGAACTAGTCGAAGAAGATAAAAAAGCTTGTAGCAAAATCATTGGATCTGAAATGTTAACTGCAATTAATGAAGGAAGAGCAGAGCTCTATGATGGGGCTATAGAGGTTCTTTCATATTTAAAAAGTAAAAGTTACAAATTGATTTTTATTAGTAATTGTGGCAAATACTATATGGATAGTGTGAATGAATATTTTAGGTTAGATGAGTATTTTAGTGAAATGGTATGTTCAGAGAGGTTTAATTTTATACCTAAATACGAAATACTGAATAAAATTAAGAATAAATACGAAGGTAATATGGTTATTATAGGAGATAGAGTTCAAGATTTAGAAGCAGGGATAAAGAATAGTATTTATACAATCGGTTGCCAATATGGTTTTGGATTAACTGATGAGTTAGAGAAAGCTGACTTATTGATAAATGATATAAAAGAACTAAAAAATATTTTTTAAATGATTAAGGCGAAGAAATTCAATTATAATAATTTCTTCGCCTTTTTTAAATTATTTAAGATTGAAAAAAATGGGAGTTAATGGTATTATATAATCATACAAAAATTACCATAGAAAATAATATTTGAAAGTACTTTTGGGAGGAGATTAAATGGGGTATAGTTTGATTGGAGAAAAAGAAGTATTAAGATTGAAAGAAATATTATTAAATAGCGGGATGATTGAACCTGTTACATATAGGAGTGAAGTATTAGATGTAAAATTAGAATTAGATGGGGTTTCTACTACTGATGAGAGTGAACATTTTAAAGATATGCAAGAAGTTTATTTTATGCAAAATGATGATAGTAAAGTTTTGGACATAAAAGGAAAGAAAGAAGAACTATATTATAATATCGGAAATTGGAAAACAAAATCAAGGTTACCCGGAGTACATTTTTGTGTAGGATGCAAAACTTTTGGGAGTCATTTTTTTGGATTAGATTTATCTCAAAACTTAATAGATGATGAATATATATATATTGTAAAAAATATTAGTAGATTTGGTGGACAAGGTTCCTTAGCTCGTTTGTATAGGGGTTTAAAATCAGATAAAACAAGGAAAAATGAAAGAAAAGAAATATTGATTGATAAATTTAATAGTGAAATTATTGAATACAATGAAAATAGATGGATATGTTTGAGTAAAATAAAAATTATCGATATTTACGACAATACTAAAGAGGAGAATATATTCAAGCAATACATTGCTAATGTAATAAAGTTTTCATTTATAGTAGAGGATATATCTCTATCAAAATAAAGTGTTATGGTTAAGCCACAAAAAGTAAGTTGAACTAAAATCAACCACAATATCTACCACGGATTGGTGCGTTCTGACGCTATATATTGTGGTTGAAGTTCAACTGAATTACCTTTTGTGGAATAACCGAATTATATGTATTTTATAAAAAGATAGATAACATAGAATATACAAAGAGGTGATATTATGCAATTATGCACAATAAAAGAATTAGTAAGTGCGTTGATTTCTTCAGAAGACGATGATTGTATTGATATTGTAGAAGAATTAATAGTTTCAGCTGGAAAATATATTGAGCTTATTTGTGAAATGGAAGGAGCGACTTTGGTTGGGAGATATACAAAAGAATTTAGCGAAAATCGTGAATACATAAAAAAACTTAATGAAAGAACAATAATTTTAAGAGAAGAGTTTAAGGCAAATTTAAAAATAATCAATAGACTATGTAATAAAGATTCTATTCCACATTTATACGAAGGAAATATAAATGAAGAAAAGGAATTAAAAGTAATTGCAATGGATCTTATAAGAAATTTAAGTGCAGTTTAAGTAGTATTTTTAAATTTTATTTGTACATAATATAAATAGGAACATTTATTTATGATAGATAACTTAAAAACTAAATTCATAGTTGAAACAGTTTATCTATTTAATAACGAGGTGTAATTATGAAAAAACTTCAAGACATCATAAACGCTATAAGTGAAGGAAAAGCTAATCTTGAACTTATAAGCGAAACAGTAAACTCACAAGAAGTTGAAAAACCTATTTATAGTGATTACAATGTTGTTCACACATATGAAACCAGTGAAGATGATACAGTTGTTAGAAAGATTATTGAAAAGAATGGTAATTATTTATACATAGAAAGTGATTTCTGTGCTGATATTGAAACCACAGGGAATTGTACTTTAGAGTATGATAAGGTTTTTAAAGTATTATAATTTATAGTTGACAGTAAAGGATGATTTTCTTGGAGAAAATCTTTAGCTAAGCCTTAATTAGCTTAGCTAATTGGTATAAGGTACTTTTGCTAACGGAAAAGTAAACAAATTTTAATTTAAAACTTTCACTTTAGTGAAAGGTGTCCTTTACTGTTAACCGTCAACTAGTTCGAATTTTATTTCAAGTACAATATTTATATTAAATATAAATTTAATATCGATAAAAAAACTATCATTAACTGATAGTTTTTTTGTCGATATAATTTAAAAGATGTTTTTGAATTGAGTCCATTTCATCTGTTTTGGGAAGAGCTTCCATTGTTTTTTGAATAAAATTTCTTTCTTTAATTAACAAAAGTGTTTTAGGAAAATATATATCAAAAATCCATGTGAGTTTCATTAAACGACAATCATTTGAAGTTTCAATATATTCTAATTTGGAGTTTTGACATTTAAATATATCTTCAACAATTTTGGAAGAATAATTATTACTTTCTACTAGGTTATGTTCAATAGCTGGATTAGAATTTGTGAACCTAGTAGCATAATAGTCAGTTACTATTTTTAGTATATCTAGTTTGTCTGCATCTCGAGTTATTTTACATATCATTTCTTTGTTTATATTATTAATTTTTGGTATAGAAAATTTGTTATGATGATATACTGCAAAAAGTATAATATTTTTTTCTTTATTATCTAGAGTATTTAAAATTCCATAATTATTTAGGATGCTTATACCTAAAGAAGCATGATCCTCTGATATTTTATCGTTAAAAGTTTTATATGTTTTAAATTGCTCAAATCTGCCTATATCGTGAAAAAGTGCTGTAACTTCGGCCGTTAAACTTTGTTCTTTTGTTAGTTTTAAAAACTGGGAAATGATTTTAGAATTTTCGACTACGCGTATAGTATGATTAAGCTTTAAAGTAATATTTTCATTTATAAATTCATCTTCACAATAAAATGATTCTACATAACGTGAAAACCAACTTTTGAAATAATTAAAAGTATTAATATCCATAAGAACACCTCATACAGGATTAGTTAAAGATCTTTATTGAGAAAAAGTATCTTATAAAAAACGAAACAATAATCATAAATATTTTACTATAAATTATAAAAATTATCTACATTTATCAAAAATGTAAAACTAAAAACATAGATATCGATTTGTAGAAAACATAAACATGTTATTAACAAATGGATAATTAAAAGGTGAAGATATTGATAAATTAATAATAAAAAGTCTTAAAAACTATACAAATAGTTAAGAATATGTTACAATATCAAACAAAGTGATAAATGATACTTTGGATTATTTATGCCCTTAATTTATTTTTCATAATATAATTGTCCTGAGGATATTCCGAAGGGCACTTTTTTTATAAATTGCGAACAAGTTCGCAATTTATAGTGACAAGTTATGGATACCTTTCGCAAGCGAAAGCTTTTAATTAATAAAGAATAAAATGATTCCTTATGCGTAGCAAAAGCTCAATGTTCAATCATCATTAACTTGTCACTGATTTATTTCGTTTTTTATTTCAATCGTGAACTCTTTTATTAAGCTTATATGGTTAATCCATTAAAAGTAAGATGAAGTATATGATTTTGATTATTATAAGTGGAATAATTAGAATATTCTGAGCTTGTTATTTTTACTTGCAAAATTATAAAATTCTTATTATAATTATGCATATTAAGTAACTAAGTTAATTGAATATTGTGTTCGGATGAAGATTACGGGAGAGTGATGGGAAACCATCTACCGAAGATGTTATGCTTTCAGGTGCCTTAATTGGCAGGACCGTTATTGGACGAGCCCTTGGAGAGAACTGGTTTACAGTCACCGAAGGAGCAAAATAGTTCTATACTATTGAAACTCTCAGGTAAAAGGACAGGGGATTGAGTTGTATAATTTAATCTCCTCTTAGTTAAAAACAAAAGACTTAAGGGGGAATTTTTATGTCAAATTTTATGTCAAATCTTATGGGTGTTCTTGAAAAAATTGATAGTTTTGTTTGGGGACCACCGCTTCTAATTTTACTTGTTGGAACTGGAATTTATCTTACTATTAGGTTAGGATTACTTCAAGTAAAAAAACTTCCATTAGCTTTAAAGTATTTATTTACAAAAGAAAGTGATGATAATGTAGAGGGAGATGTATCCTCATTTGCAGCTTTATGTACTGCTTTATCGGCAACAATTGGTACAGGAAATATTGTAGGTGTAGCAACTGCCATTAAAGTAGGAGGACCAGGTGCACTATTTTGGATGTGGATAGCAGCTTTCTTTGGTATGGCAACTAAATATGCCGAGTCATTACTAGCTGTTAAGTATAGAACAGTGGATGAAAATGGTCAGATGTCAGGTGGACCTATGTACTATATTGAAAAAGGTCTTGGAAATAAATTTTTAGCAAAAATGTTTGCTATTTTCGGTGTAGGTGTTGCTTTCTTTGGTATAGGAACTTTTACACAAGTAAATGCTATTACTGAAGCTGTAAGTATTACTTTCAAGTTACCAATCTACGTAACAGCAATAGTACTTACGATTTTAGTAGCTTTAGTAACTATTGGTGGTATAAAGAATATTGCAGCAGTAGCTGAAAAAACAGTACCTTTTATGGCTGTTTTCTATGTTATTGGGGCTTTAATAATTCTTATATTAAATATAAAATTAGTACCTGCCACTTTTGCTTTAATTGTTAAAAGTGCATTTACAAAAACTGCAGCAACAGGTGGTTTTACAGGTGCAACTGTCATGATTGCAATTCAAAGTGGTGTTGCAAGAGGAGTATTCTCTAATGAATCTGGTTTAGGTTCTGCACCTATTGCGGCGGCAGCAGCCAAAACAAAATCTTGTGTAAGACAAGGATTAATTTCTATGACAGGAACATTCTTTGATACAATAATAATATGTACAATGACAGGATTTGTATTGATCTTAACTGGGGCTTGGAGTTCAGAATTTAGTGGTGCTGCAATGACAAATTCGGCATTTTCAAATAGCCTTCCAGTGGCGGTTATAGGGCAATTAATTGTTACTATTGGTTTGATATTTTTCGCTTTCACTACAATACTTGGATGGAACTATTATGGTGAAAGATGTATAGAATATTTAGTAGGAATAAAAGGAATTGCACCATACAGAGTTATTTTTATTGCTTTAGTTGCAATAGGAGCATTTTTAAAACTAGATATGATTTGGACAATAGCAGATATAGTTAATGGGTTAATGGCAATTCCAAACTTAATTGCTTTAATAGGTCTTAGTGGAGTTATAATTGCTGAAACAAAGACTTACTTTGATAATTTAAATGAAAATAAATTACTTTAAGAAGAAAAATAAAAAAGTAGTTGAATAAATAATAATTCAAATATGAGTATATAATAACGAGAGTACCTATTAAATGGTACTCTTGTTTTATTTTCAAAAAAAGATATATTTTAATCCATATTAGTACGATGATAAGTTTTAAAGACAACAAAAAAATTAAAACAAAAATGCGTATAGTTCGATACGGTACGTACAAAACACACAAAAAACAGATGTAATAATTCACTACGTACGAATTATAAGTTTGAAATATTAATTAATATATTGACTTTTGTATATGCCAATGTTAGTATTAATACAAACGATGATTAACTTTAGTTAACTAAAATATATTTCCCCTAAAAATATATTTTACATTAAAAATCCACCATTAATTTTCCAAATGGTGGACTTTAAAATGATTATACAATTGAAAAATTTAAAAAATAAATATAAAAAACGGGAGGTTTATTATGAAAGTAGCTATTATTTTTGGAAGTAGATCAGACATTGAAAAAATGAAAGGGGCAGCACAAATTCTTAAGGAATTCTCAATAGAATATAAAGCATATATTTTATCAGCTCACAGAATTCCAGAAAAACTATCTGAAGTGCTTAAGAAAATTGAAGATGATGGATTTGAATGTATTATAGCAGGAGCAGGACTCGCAGCACATCTTCCAGGAGTTATTGCTTCTAAGACAATACTACCAGTAATCGGTGTACCTATTAATGCGGCAATGCAAGGGTTTGATTCTCTTCTATCTATGGTTCAAATGCCAAAACCTATTCCAGTAGCAGTAGTTGGCGTTAACAATTCTTCAAATGCAGGAATGTTAGCGGTGGAAATGTTATCTATCAAATATCCAGAACTTAAAGAAAAATTAATTCAATATCGTATAGATATGAAAGCTAAATTTATTAGTGACAATAGTGAAGGGGTGGAGTTATAAAATGGATAGAAAAATGTTATATGAGGGCAAAGCAAAGCAAATTTTTGAGGCAGATGACAAAGATCATGTAATTATTTATTACAAAGATGATGCAACAGCATTTAACGGGGAAAAAAAATCACAAATCGAAAGTAAGGGAATTTTAAATAATAGCATTACAACAATGATTTTTGATTTATTGAAAGAAAATGGAATAAAAACTCACTTCGAGAAGAAGTTAAGTGATAGAGAACAACTTTGTAAAAGAGTTGAAATAGTGCCTTTAGAAGTTATAGTAAGAAATGTTGCTGCAGGTAGTATGGCAAAACGACTAAATATTCAAGAAGGAACTGAGTTAAGCACTACAATTTTTGAAATTTGCTACAAAGATGATGATTTAGGAGATCCATTAATCAATGATTATCATGCAGTTGCATTGGGTGCTGCTACTTTTGAAGAGTTAAATGTCATGTACGAAATGACTGCTAAAATTAATGATATTTTAAAAGAATTTTTCTTAAAGCAAAATATTAAACTTATTGACTTTAAAATTGAGTTTGGAAGATACAATGGAGAAATTTTATTAGCTGATGAGATATCACCTGATACATGCAGATTTTGGGATGCTACTACTAATGAAAAGTTAGATAAAGATAGATTTAGAAGAGATATGGGAGACGTAAAAGAGGCGTACGAAGAAATCTTAAAAAGATTGGTTGGGAAGGAAAACTAATAATGAGTGGAATCTTTTTGGAAAATGATAAATTTAAAGAAGAGTGTGGAGTTTTCGGGATCTATTCAAAAAAAGATATTGATGTAGCGCCTTCTGTTTATTATGGTCTTTATGCACTACAGCATAGAGGACAGGAAAGTGCAGGTATTACAGTTTCCGATGGAGAAAAATTAAAGTGTGTTAAGGATATGGGATTAGTTCATGAAGCTTTAGATAAAGAAACGGTAACAAGTCTTAGAGGAAATATGGCAATAGGTCATGTTAGATATTCAACAACAGGTTCAAGTAATGTTAAAAATGCTCAGCCTTTACTTAGTAAATATAAACTTGGGGCTATATCCATAGCACATAACGGAAATTTGATTAATGCTGATGTTATACGAGATTTGTTAGAGGATGGCGGAGTTTTATTTCATACCTCAAATGATTCAGAAGTAATACTTAATCTAATTGCAAGAAAAGTAAAGTATGGAATAGAAGAAGCAGTTGTTAGTGCGATACGTGCAGTAAAAGGTTCTTATGCTATAGTTATTTTAACTGAAAATAAATTAATAGGAGTGAGAGATCCTCATGGAATTAGGCCACTTTGTATTGGTAAGATTGATGATGATTACATTCTAAGCTCTGAGAGTTGTGCATTAGATGCTATTGGAGCGGACCTTGTAAGAGATGTTAATCCAGGTGAAATGGTAATAATTGATGAGAATGGAATTAAATCTATTAAATATGCTGAAAAAATAAAACATGCAACTTGTTCTTTTGAATATATTTATTTTGCTAGGCCTGATAGTGTTATGGATGGAGATAGTGTTTATGAATCTAGAGTAAGGGCAGGGGAATTATTATATAAGGAAGCACCTGTGGAAGCTGATATTGTAGTAGGCGTTCCAGACTCAGGATTATCAGCAGCTATAGGATATTCTAAGGCATCAGGAATTCCATATGGAATAGGACTTATAAAAAATAAATATGTTGCAAGAACTTTTATTGCACCAACTCAGGAGTTAAGAGAAAAAGCAGTATCAGTTAAGTTAAATGCGCTTAAACCTAATATTGAAGGAAAAAGAGTTGTAATAATTGATGATTCCATTGTTAGGGGAACAACAAGTAGAAGATTGGTTGAGATATTGAGAAGAGCTGGGGCAAAGGAGATACATTTTAGAGTATCATCACCTATAGTAAAATATCCATGTTACTTTGGTATAGATATTTCATATAGAAAAGAACTTATTGGTGCACATAAGAATGTTGAAGAGATTAGGGATTATCTTGGGGCAGATAGTCTTGGATACTTAAGTAGAGAAGGTTTGAAGGAAACAATACCATGTAATAAAGGTTTATGTATGGGATGTTTTAATGGAGTTTATCCAGAATCTGCACCAATAGAAAATTCAAAAGAATGTTTAGAAAGGTAGGAAATTCATGGCCACTTATAAGGACGCTGGTGTCAATATAGAAGAAGGTTATAAAGCAGTATCACAGATGAAAAATCATGTTGAAAAAACATATAATGATGGGGTATTAAATAACTTAGGTTCATTTGCTGGGATGTATCAATTGAAGGACTATAAGAACCCAGTATTAGTGTCAGGTACTGATGGTGTAGGAACAAAGTTAAAAATCGCTTTTGAAATGGGTATTTATGATACTGTAGGAATAGATTGTGTTGCAATGTGTGTAAATGATATTTTGTGCCATGGTGCAGAACCCTTATTCTTTTTAGATTATATGGCCTGTGGACAATTAGATGCAGATGCGGCAACTGACATTGTTAAAGGTGTGAGTGAAGGATGTATTATGGCAAATTCTGCCTTGATTGGTGGGGAAACTGCTGAAATGCCTGGATTTTATAAAAAAGGTGAGTATGATATAGCAGGTTTTTGTGTAGGTGCAGTAGAAAAAGATAGCATAATAGATGGGAGCACTATAGAAGCTGGCGATGTACTTATAGGAATAGAGTCGTCTGGTGTTCATAGCAATGGCTTTTCTTTAGTAAGAAAACTAATTACTAATTTTGATGAAGAATTTAATGGAAAAAAAATTGGTGAAGTTTTATTAGAACCTACTAAGATTTATGTTAAAAGTGTATTAGAAATAATGAAGAAATTTAGTATTAAAGGAATGGCTCACATTACTGGAGGAGGATTTTATGAAAATATTCCTAGAATGTTTAAAAATGATTTCACTGCAGTTATTTTTAAAGATTCATTTGAAAAACCTCCAATTTTTAATTACTTAATGGATTTAGGTGTTGAAGAAGAACATATGTATAATACTTTTAATATGGGGATAGGATTTGTGTTATGTATAAATAAAGAGGATTCAGAAGAAGTTATAAAAGAACTTAAAAAGCTTGGAGATAAAGCTTATGAGATTGGTTTTGTCCAAACAGGAGGCAAGGAAGTATGTTTAAAATAGCAGTTTTGGCCTCAGGGGGAGGAAGTAATCTTCAATCAATTATAGATAGAATTGAGGATGGTTACTTGAACTGTAGTATTGAATATGTAATTTGTGATAAAAAAGGGGCTTATGCTATAAAACGAGCGGAAAAACATAATATAAAAGGTATTACTTTAGATAAAAAAGAATACGGGGCTAATTTATCTGATGAAATACTAAAAGTAATTGATGGGAAAGTTGATTTGATTGTTTTAGCAGGGTTTTTGTCGATTTTAAAAGGGGATATACTAAATAAATTTAAAAATAAGATAGTAAATATTCATCCTTCTTTGATACCAGCTTTCTGTGGGGCAGGAATGTATGGTATCAAAGTTCACGAAAAAGCAATTGAATACGGAGTGAAAATTGCTGGCTGTACTGTTCATTTTGTGGATGAAGGAACTGATACTGGGGTTATTATTTTGCAAAAGGCTGTTGAAGTTAAAAGTAAAGATACACCAAAAGAATTACAAAAAAGAGTTTTAGTTCAAGAACATATAGCTCTTCCAGAAGCAATCAAACTGATTTCAGAAAAAAGAATTAGGATAGAAGGAAGAAGAGCGACTATAATTAATTAAGGTAAGATTAATAAATTTAAAGATTTTCTCAGAAAATCAACAATAATTGTGAATTGTGCATTGTGAATTGTGCACTGAATAAAGGGGTGCTAACTGTGATAAAAAGAGCGTTAATAAGTGTGTTTAAAAAAGAAGGAATTGCTGATTTTGCTAAATTCTTAGTGGAAAAAGGTGTTGAAATTATTTCAACTGGTGGAACATACAGACATTTGAAAGAAAATGATATACCTGTTACTGAAGTAAATGAAATTACAGGATTTCCAGAAATTCTTGATGGCAGAGTTAAGACACTTCATCCATGTATTCACGGAGGATTATTAGCGATTAGAGACAATGCTGATCACATGAATAAGATAGAAGAATTGAATATTGAACCAATTGATATGGTTATTGTAAATTTATATCCTTTCTTTGAAAAAGTTAAAGAAGACTTAGAATTTGACGAAAAAATAGAATTTATTGATATTGGTGGGCCTACTATGCTAAGATCCGCTGCTAAAAACTTTAGAGATGTAGTAGTTATAACTGATCCATCTGATTATGAAGATGTAAAAGTTCAAATGAATGAGTCTGGAGAAGTAAATTACGATACTAAGAAAAAATTGGCAGGTAAAGTATTCAATCTGACATCTGCTTATGATGCTGCTATTAGTAACTTTATGTTAGAAGAAGAGTATCCTAAATATTTATCTTTGTCTTACGAAAAAGATGCTGATTTAAGATATGGAGAAAACTCTCATCAAACAGCAGCTTATTATAAAGCAACAAGTGGTATAGGAGCTATGAATAACTTTGAGCAACTAAATGGTAAGCAGTTATCTTACAATAACATAAAAGATATGGATATTGCTTGGAAAACTGTTTGGGAGTTTGAAGAAATTGCAGTTTGTGGATTAAAACATAATACTCCTTGCGGAGTTGCAATTGCTGAAACTGTTGAAGAAGCTTATGTAAAAGCTTATAGTTGTGACCCTGTTTCAATATTTGGTGGAATAGTTGCATGCAATACTTCAGTAAATAAAGCTGCAGCGGAAGAAATGGTCAAAATTTTCCTTGAGATTGTTATTGCACCAGCTTTTGACGAGGACGCATTAGAAGTACTAAAAACTAAGAAAAATCTTAGAGTTATTAAGTGTGAAGTTAAACCAGAGGATGAGTATAATCTTGCAAGAGTTGATGGTGGTATTTTAGTAATGGAAGAAGATAAGAAATTTGCAGATAAATATGAAGTAGTTACTAAAAAACAACCTACTGATAGAGAAATGAAAGATATGATATTTGCTATGAAAGTTTGTAAGTATGTGAAATCTAATGCTATTGTAGTGGCAAAAGATGGTATGGCTACTGGAGTAGGTGCAGGCCAAGTTAACAGAATTTGGGCAGCACAGGAAGCTTTAGAAAGAGCTAAAGGAGAAGCAACAGTTTTGGCTTCAGATGCTTTCTTCCCATTTAATGATGTTGTAAAAGAAGCAGCTAAATATGGAATAAAAGCAATCATTCAACCAGGTGGTTCTATTAGAGACAAGGATTCAATAGAGGCTTGTGATGAAAATGGGATGTCTATGGTAATGACAGGCTTAAGACACTTTAAACATTAGTAAAACTAAAAACAAAAGGTGAGTAATTGGAATAACCAATTTACCTTTTGTTTTTAATCTTTAAAATAGATTAACCTATAGGTTATACTCAAAATAAGTACACAGTTAGGGAACGTTGAAAAAAACATCTACTAGATTGTTTTGAAAAATGTTAGAAACATGCATATTTTCAAAACAAAAGTAGAAGTAATTATTAAGCCGATCTTGAAAAGGAGATGCATACATTGAAAATATTAATCGTAGGTTCAGGTGGGAGAGAACATGCAATTGCTTGGAATATTTCTCAAAATAAAGATGTTGAAAAAATATATGTGGCACCAGGAAATGGTGGAACACAATTAGAAAATAAATGCGAAAATTTAGATATAACTGAAATAGAAAAATTGGCTGATTTTGCTATAGAAAATGAAATAGCACTTACTATTGTTGGACCCGAGGTACCATTAGTTGATGGCATAGTAGATCTTTTCAAAAAAAGAAATTTAAAGATTTTTGGGCCATCAAAAGCTGCGGCACAATTAGAAGGAAGTAAGAGTTTTGCTAAGAAATTCGCCGAAAAATATGGAATTAGAAGTGCAGAATACAAAGTGTTTAATGATAGAAAAAAAGCAATAGAGTACGTGCAAAGATGTGAATACCCAGTAGTTGTTAAAGCAGATGGACTTGCAGCTGGTAAAGGGGTAATTATCTGTGAAAGTGTAACAGAAGCAGTAGAGGCTATAGACAAATTAATGGTTTTAGATATTTTCCATGGTGCTGGACTAGAAATTGTTGTGGAAGAATTCTTAGAAGGAGTAGAAGCTTCTATACTTTCAATTACAGATGGTAAAACAATTATTCCTTTTATTTCAAGCAAAGATCATAAACAAATTTTTGATGGAGACAAGGGTCCAAATACAGGTGGTATGGGTGTTATAGCTCCAAACTTCTATTGTGATGATGAAGTGCTAAAAGCCTTTGAAGAAGACGTTATGAAAAATACATTAGTGGGTATAAAAGAAGAAAAGATGGATTTTGTGGGAACAATTTTCTTTGGATTAATGATTACTAAAAAGGGAGTTTATCTTCTTGAATACAATGTGAGAATGGGGGACCCTGAAACGCAGGCAGTGCTTTCATTAATGGAAAGTGATTATTTAAATTTAATGATGAAAGCAGTGGATGGGAAATTAGAAACTTGTGAAGTTAAATGGAAGGAAAAACATGCTTGTTGTGTTAACGGAGTTTCTAAAGGATATCCTGGTACTTATGAAAAAGGATATGAAATTTTAGGAATAGATAAAGTCGATAGTAAAGTATTTATTTGTGGAGCTAAATATAATGATGGAAAATTGAAAACATCAGGAGGAAGAGTTTTGTCTGTAGTAGCTCTTGGGGAGAGTTTGGAAGAAGCAAGAGAAAAAGCATACAAAGATCTTCAGAATATCCATTTTGATGGGATGCATTATAGAAAAGATATTGGCTTAAAAAAGAATTTTAATTAGAAGGAGTAAAACCATGAATAACAATGTCAGAAGAATTTATGTGGAAAAGAAATCGGGATTTGATGTAGAAGCTATGGCTTTGTATGGCGAATTAACTGAAAACCTTGGGATAGAGGGTATTAAGAAATTAAGGTTAGTGAATAGATATGACATTGAAGGTGTTTCTGATGAAATATATGAAAAAGCAAGAAACACTATTTTTTCAGAGCCAACTGTAGATAATGTTTGTGACGAAAAAATCGAATTCAATTCAGATTCAAAAGTATTTGCGGTTGAATACTTGCCAGGACAATATGATCAAAGAGCTGATTCAGCAAGTCAATGTATTCAGCTTATAACTCATGGAGAAAGACCTAAAATTGCTTGCGCAAAAATTATAGTTATTGATGGATGCGTATCTGATGATGATTTTGTAAATATAAAAGATTATTATATAAATAATGTAGATTCAAGAGAAGCACTTCTCGAGAAGCCTGAGAATTTAGATATAGAAACTCATATACCAGCAGAAGTAGCAATTATTGATGGATTTATTGAGATGAATGATGAAAAACTTAACATATTTATTAATGAACATGGTTTTGCAATGAGTTTTGAAGATTTAAAATTTTGCCAGGAGTATTTTAGAGATACAGAAAAGAGAAATCCTACTATTACTGAAATAAAAGTAATAGATACTTATTGGTCAGATCACTGCAGACACACTACTTTTGAAACAAAACTAGAAAATATTGAAATTGAAGATTCAAAATACACCAAAGCAATTAAAGAGTCTTTCGATATGTATAAGAATTCGAGAATATACGTATACGGAGATAGAAAAAAAGAAATGACTCTTATGGATATAGCTGTAATGGGAATGAAAAAGCTTCGTAAAGAAGGGAAACTAGATGACCTTGAAGTATCAGAAGAAATCAATGCTTGCAGTATTGAATGCGATGTTGATGTAGATGGCAAAACAGAAAAATATCTAGTAATGTTTAAGAATGAAACGCATAACCATCCAACTGAAATTGAACCTTTTGGTGGAGCTGCAACATGTCTTGGTGGAGCTATTAGAGATCCATTATCAGGTAGATCATATGTTTACCAGGCCATGAGGGTTACAGGAAGTGCAGACCCAAGAGCTTTTATTGAAGAGACATTAGCAGGAAAACTTCCTCAAAGACAAATTACTTTAGGGGCTGCTGATGGATATAGTTCTTACGGTAATCAAATAGGCCTTGCTACTGGACTTGTTAGTGAAATTTATGACCCGGGATTTGTTGCAAAAAGAATGGAGATTGGTGCCGTTATTGCAGCTGCTCCAAAGAAAAATGTTAGAAGAGAGACTCCTGAAAAAGGTGATTTAATAATACTTGTTGGTGGAAGAACTGGTAGAGATGGTTGTGGTGGTGCAACTGGTTCATCAAAAGAGCATGACGAAGAATCTATTCTAACTTGTGGTGCAGAAGTACAAAAGGGAAATGCTCCTACAGAGAGAAAGCTTCAAAGGCTATTTAGAAATGAAAAAGTAAGTAATATGATAAAGAAATGTAATGACTTCGGAGCAGGTGGAGTAGCAGTAGCTATTGGTGAGCTTAGTGATGGCCTCACAATAAATCTTGATTTAGTTTCTAAAAAATACGAAGGGCTTGATGGAACAGAGCTTTCTA
Source organism: Clostridium sediminicola (assembly GCF_050402865.1). Classification (NCBI taxonomy): domain Bacteria; kingdom Bacillati; phylum Bacillota; class Clostridia; order Eubacteriales; family Clostridiaceae; genus Clostridium; species Clostridium sediminicola. The sequence goes on along the minus strand of NZ_BAABMF010000007.1, from coordinate 62,936 downwards.
TTTCAGAATCTCAAGAAAGAATGGCAGTAGTAGTTGAAAAAGAAATGGCTGAAGAATTTATAAAATATGCAGAAGAAGAGAATTTAGAAGCAATTGTAGTATCTACTGTAACAGATGATAGAACTTTAAAAATGTTATGGAGAGGAAAACCTATTGTTTCATTGAAGAGAGATTTCTTAGATACTAATGGAGTTAGACAAAAGGTTGATGTTAAAGTATCAAAACCTTCTGAAAATACTTATTTTGAAGAAAAGAAAATTAGTGATGTAAATGAGCAGTGGATGAGTAATCTTCAAGACTTAAATGTTGCATCTCAAAGAGGGTTAATTGAAAAATTTGACAGTTCGATAGGCGCAGGGACAGTATTAATGCCATTTGGAGGAAAATATCAACTTACTCCATCTGAAGTAATGTGTGCAAAAATTCCTCTTATAAATGGAGAAACAAAAACAGGAACACTTATGTCTTATGGCTATAATCCAACTCTTGCAAAATGGAGTCCATTCCATGGTGCTCTTTATGCGGTATTAGATTCTGTAACTAAAATAGTTGCAGCAGGTGGAGATTATAAAAATATAAGACTTACATTCCAAGAATACTTTGAAAGATTAGGAAAAACACCGGAAAAATGGGGAAAACCATTTAGTGCATTACTTGGAGCGTTTTATGCTCAAAATAAATTAGAAATACCAGCAATAGGTGGAAAGGATTCAATGTCTGGAACATTCAAAGATCTAAATGTTCCACCAACACTAGTATCCTTCGCAGTGAATGTTGTGGATACTGATAAAGTTGTATCATCTGAATTCAAGAATAAAGGAAGCAAAGTTGTATTAGTTCAGACTCCTATTGGAGAAGATGGTTTGCCTGACTTTGAAATATTAAAAGCTAATTTTGAAAAAGTTAGAGAACTTATTCATAGAGAAAAAGTAGTTGCCGCAAATGCAGTAACATATGGTGGAATAGCTGCAGCTGTATCAAAAATGTGTTTTGGTAACAAAATCGGAATGAATTTTTCAAACAACGTAAAAGTTGAAAATTTATTTACTCCTGACTATGGGTCTATAATACTTGAGCTTTGTGAATCAGTTGAGTTAAAAGAAGATCTTGAAGGAATTTCATATAAATTATTAGGATTTACACAAGCAAAAGCGGAAATAAAAGTGAAAAATACTGTTATGAATCTTAATTCTTTAATAGATGCATGGCAAAAACCATTATCTAAGGTATTTAAAATAGATTCCAATAAAATAGATGACGAAATTAAATACTCCTCAGAAGAAATATTCAAAAGTAAATCACCAGTGATAAAGGTTGCACAACCGAATGTTTATATTCCAGTTTTCCCAGGAACAAACAGTGAATATGATTTGGATAGAGCTTTTAGAAAAGTAGGCGCCAAAACTGAAATAGGAGTATTCAAAAATTTAACACCACAGCTTATAGAAGAATCTATTAATAATATGGTTAAAGCAATAAATAATTCTCAAATAATCATGTTACCAGGTGGATTTAGTGCAGGAGATGAGCCAGATGGATCTGGTAAATTTATTGCTGCTGTATTTAGAAATCCAAAAGTTACGGAAGCGGTTATGAACTTATTGAAAAATAGAGATGGCTTAATGTTAGGAATCTGTAATGGCTTTCAAGTATTAATTAAACTAGGACTTGTACCTTTTGGAGAGATTAGAGAGATGGATGAAAACTGTCCAACATTGACTTATAATAAAATCGGAAAACATATGTCAAAGATAGTCAATACAAAAATCACATCAACATTATCACCATGGTTTAACAAAGTACAACAAGATGATATCCACTCAATAGCAATATCTCATGGTGAAGGTAGATTTGTATGTACTGATGAAATAGCTAAAGAGTTATTCAAAAACGGCCAGGTTGCTACTCAATATGTAGACTTTGAAGGTAAACCTACTTATGATATAGACTTCAACCCAAATGGATCAATGTACGCAATTGAAGGGATTACAAGTCCAGATGGTAGAATCTTTGGTAAGATGGGACACTCAGAAAGAATAGACAGCAATGTTTATAAAAATATAATAGGTTCAAAAGATCAACAAATATTCCTATCTGGAGTAGAGTATTTTAAATAAAGTGCGATTTTTCGCACTTTATTTTTATTTCCACCCGTTTTTTTTAGCTTCTATACCACTTTCATTAATTCCTGGTTCTTCTATTGTAGTACTTAGCTCATTTTTTGAGTGTTGATTTTGTGATTTAGTACCATTTTTTAAAAAATTCTCTTTAGTCCACTCTTTTTTCTTTTTAGTTTTCATTATATCCTCCTAAAATGAATTACTTTTCATACTTAGTATGGCTATTTTTTTTAAGAATAATCCTGTGGTTTAACCATATAGTAAAACTGTGACGTGAATTCGACAAAAATATGCATAAAGGTACAAAGAAATGCAAAAATTATAATTTAAGAAGTAAATGATCAATTTGTAAATATGCTTTTAATGTAGGAGATAAAAATAATGAATACAAATATTGATACAAATATTGATTTGATTATTAATGAAATTGGTAGTAAAAGTCCAATTACTGTAAAACATTTTTTCATTGGAAATGAGGAAGTATTAGATGCAGTGCTTATATATGTAGAGGGTTTGGTTAATAAGGAAATGATAGATAGGGATATATTAACCCCACTTATGAATAATGTAGATGAAAAATCAATCTTAAAAGATAGTTCTTTAGAGTATATATGCAAAAGATTTATACCAGTATCAAATACATCTATTGAATCAGATATAAATAAAGTTATTGATTCCATTAAATCAGGAAAAACTGCTATTCTAATAGATGGTATATCTAGCAGTATAGTTCTTAATACATTAGGAGGTAATTATCGCTCTATTTCTGATCCACCAAATGAATCGGCAATAAGAGGATCAAGAGAAAGCTTTGTAGAAAATTTAAATACTAATATAACTTTAATAAGAAGACATATTAAAGATAAAAATTTAGCAATTGAAAAATTTAAAGTGGGAAGATTCTCACAAAGAGATTTGGCTATAATGTATATTGAAGGTATAGTAGATGATGATGTTTTGAATGAAGTTCGTAATCGTATAACCAAGATTGATGTTGATATGGTTGAGTGTACTGGTATTCTTGAACAATATTTAGAAGATAGTACTTATACTGTATTTCCACAAGTTTACGGTTCTGAAAGGCCTGATATAATAGAATCAAATATAATGGAAGGACGAGTGGCGATTATATTTGATGGGGCTCCTTATGTGCTCTCAGTGCCTGCTATCTTTATAGAATTTTTTCAAGCCATTGAAGATTATAGTCAGAGAACTATAGTTTCATCCTTTGCAAGAATTCTGCGAATTATAGCAGTTTTTATAGTAATAACACTACCGTCTATATATTTAGCTCTCATAGAATACAATACTGAACTTATACCAGTAAAATTTATTAATCCTATTGTACAGTCAAGAGAAGGTATAGCTTTAACACCTTTTCTTGAAATATTAGCAATGGAAATTGTAGTAGAATTTCTAAGAGAAGGTGGGCTTAGGCTTCCCCCTAGAATAGCTTCAACCCTAAGTATAGTAGGTGGTATTATCATAGGAAATACTGCTGTTGAATCTAAAATAGTGAGTCCTACCACTTTGCTTGTAATTGGGATATCTGTAATAGCTACCTTTTTAATACCTAATTATGAAATGTCCCTTAGTATAAGAGTTTTAAGATTTCCTATGCTAATACTTACAAATGCTATGGGGTTCTTGGGCATAACAGGGGGGATGTTTTTTTTGATAATCCATCTTTTCTCTTTAGAAAGCTTTGGTGTACCTTATGTTTCAATTAAAAATAGTGATTTAAAAGATATATTTATTAGAGCTCCATTATGGAAGATGAATAAGAGACCTGAATCTATTCCTAATAATAATCAAGTAAGACAGAGTGATTTTAGGAAGCAGTTCAGGAGGAATAATAATGAATAAACAAGAAAATCTTTTAACTCAAAATCAACTAACTTTTTTATTATTTAGTTTTGTAGTTGGAACAGGTATTTTAAAATTACCTAATGCTGTTGTGGAAACAGCAGGTCAGGATGCATGGATTTCTGCTATCATCGCATTAATATATCCAATATATCTTATTCTAATAGCCAGTTATATTATAAATAAACATCCAAAGGAAAATATACTTTCCTTAAGTAAAAAATACTTTGGCAGTTTATTAGGAAGTATATTGAATTTTATTTTTATGATGGAATTTTTGATTACTACTGTTTTAATTGTATCAGACTTTATCATCCTAATAAAAACTTATATCGTCAATTTTTTAACACCATTAAAAATTGCTATTGTAGCAATTTTCATAACAGCTTATGGAGCCTATAAAGGATTAAAGGTGTTAGGAAAAACAAGTGAATTAATTTCTTATATTTTTATAGTAGTGATTTTATTCTCAATATCAGCTTTAAAATATGGTAGAATATTGAACCTACAGCCTTTTTTAAGTTCTGGTTTATCGAATATTTTAAAAGCAACTATAACAACGGGCTATTCTTACCATGGTTGGGAAGCACTACTTTTGTTTTATCCATATGTAGAGGATACTAAGGCCATAAAAAAATCAGCCCTAAAAGCTGTAGGATTAACCGGAATAATATATGTGTGGGTTATTTTTGTAACTATATTCTATTTAGGTATAGATATAATACCTAAAAGCTACTGGTCTTTCATATTGGTTTATGAAAGTATTCATGTACCAATAATTAATAATTTTAGATATATATTCATGTTTGTATGGATTTTAATATCATTGAGAACTTCAGCTGTCAATTATTTTGCTGTTGCTTTTAATTTAAACCACTTAACAAAAATAGATATAAAAAAATTATGCTTATTCATTTATCCTTTTGTTTTTTATTTGTCTTTAAAACTTTTAGATAGAATATTAAGAGCAAAAATAGTAGAGTTATCAATTCCTGTTTTTATTATTTTCGATTTAATATTTTTTACATTAACAGCTTTACTAATACGAATTAAGAATAAGAATTAACTAAAGTTGGAGGGAATATATGTATAAAAAACATATTAACAATAATAGATTAATTAGTTTGGTGAATAAAGAAAAAAATATAATTATTCTCATTCTTTCTATAATAATTTACATATATTTTCGCAGTGGAGTAATTCACTCACCAGTTGAGGATCTTGATATTCCTTCTGGAGTGGGAGTGGATTTTATATCAGCTAATAAACAATTTAGCAAACTTATTTCTTTTTACAATTATGGTGGAAATGGCGAAATTTATAGCATAATAGGAACTGGAACAGGTAGTTCTTTAGCTAAAACTAGAGAGGAAAGGCAACTGCTGACAAATAAAAAGATGCTGTTAGGGCTTCAAAGAGTATATGTATTTGGTGAAGAATATGCAAGTTTTGGTATAAAAAATCTGATAGATATAGAATTTAAAAATCGTACTATAAATGATACGGCCTTATTAGCTGTATGTAAGGGAAAAGTTGAAGATATTTTTAGTTATAAGATACCTACATATCCCAGTACTGCTGATTATTTAGAAGGAATATTGGAGCATTCTACTGCGTTTAATTTTTTCTCAAATAATTATAAAATGATGGATATTTATGTAAGAATGGATGCAGAAGGAAGAAGTGTTGTATTACCGTATATTCAAGTTAAAGATAAAGAACTAAAAATTACTGGGATGGCATTATTTAAAAAAGATAAAATGGTTAAAAAAATAGATATAGATGAAGCAAGAGTTATGAATTTATTAAGAGAAAATAAGGTTAAAGGTATGCTTGTATTGCAAGATAATCTAAAAGAATATATAAGCTATTATACACAAACTAAAAGGAAGGTTCGCTGTGAAAAAAAAGAAGATAAGTATACTTTTTTTATAGACTTATCTTTAAATGGAGAGATAGTTGAAAATGAGTTATTTCCTGATATTCATGAAAGTGCTGCAACTATGAGAAAATTTGAGAGTCAAATGATAGAAAAAGTAGAAAAAATGAGTTATGATTTTATAAAGAAAATGCAAAAAGACTGTAAAGTTGATTGTCTTGCATTAGGAAAAGTAGCTGCAGCGAAATATGGAAGACATACAGGAGTTGATTGGGACGAAGTAGTTTCTAATTCAGATATAATTGTTAATGTAGAAGTTAAAGTGGATAATATGGGGAGAGGAGATTATGAATAAACAAAAAAATAATCTTTTGACTTCCGATGAACTGACTTGCTTTTTACTAAGTTTTGTAATTGGTGGGTCTGGAATTTTAAAATTACCTAATGTTCTTGTGGAAACAGCAAGACAGGATGCATGGATTTCTGTTATCATCGCACTTGTATATCCAATATATGTTATTCTAATAGCCATCTATATTATAAATAAACATCCAAAGGAGAATATACTTTCTTTAAGTAAAAAATACTTTGGATGTTTCTTAGGGAGTATATTGAATTTTATTTTTATAGTCCAATTTTTGCTTTTTACTGTTTCAATTATATCAGACTTTATTATCTTAATGAGAACTTTTATAGTGGATTTCTTAACACCATTAAAAGTTGGTATTATTGGAGTCTCTTTAGCAGCTTATGGAGCTTATAAAGGATTAAAGGTGTTAGGAAAAACAAGTGAATTAATTTTTTATATTTTTATAGTAGTAATGTTATTCTCAATGTCAGCTTTAAAAGAAGGTAGTATATTGAATCTACAGCCTGTTTTAGGGTCAGGTTTATTGAATATTTTAAAAACCAGCAAAACAACTGCTTATTCTTACTATGGTTGGGAAGCACTACTTTTGTTTTATCCGTATGTAGAAAATACAAAGGCTATAAAAAAATCAGCCCTAAAAGCTGTAGCAATATGTGGAATAATATATGTGTGGGTTGTTTTTGTGACTATATTTTATGTAGGCATAGAAATAATACCTGAAAGCTACTGGTCTTTGATATTGGTTTTTGAAAGTATTCATGTACCTGTAATTAATAACTTTAGATATATATTCATGTTTATATGGATTTTATTATCATTAAGAATTTCAGCTAATTATTATTTTGCTGTAGCTTTCAATTTGAATTATTTCACAAAAATAGATATACAAAAATTATGCTTATTTATTTATCCTCTTATTCTTTATCTATCTTTAAAACTTTCGGATAGAATATTAAGAGCAGAAATAATAGATTTTGTAACTCCTACTTCTATTATCTTTAATTTAATATTTTTTACATTAACAGCTTTATTAATACGGATTAAGGATAAATGATCTATAGATAAGCTTGGAGGATTTATATGTATAAAAAACATATTAAAAATAGTAGGTTGATTAATTTGCTGATTAAAGAAAACCATATAATTATTCTCATTCTTTCTATATTAATTTACATATATTTTCGTAGTGGGGTAACTCATTTACCAGTTGAAAATGTTAATATTCCTTCGGGAGTCGGTGTGGATTTCATATCAGATAATAAAGAATATAGTGTACCTATTTCTTTTTATAATTATGGTGGAAATGGAGAAATTTCTAGCATAATAAGTACAGGAGTAGGGAGTTCTTTATCTGGAACTAGAAGGTCAAGACAACTGCTGACAAATAAAAAAATGATATTAGGGCTTGAAAGAGTATATATTTTTAGTGAAGAATATTCAAAATTTGGTATTAAAAATTTGATAGATATAGAATTCAAAAATCACAATATAAATGATACAGCTTTATTGTCTGTATGTAAGGGGAAAGTTGAAGATATTTTAAGATATAAGGTGCCTACATATCCCAGTGCTTCTGACTATTTAGAAGGAATGTTGGAGCATTCTACTGCGTTTAATTTTTTTTCGGATAATTACAAAATGATGGATGTTTTTGTGAGAATGCATGTGGAGGGAAGGAATGTTGTATTACCCTATATTGAAGTTATAGATAAAAAACTAAAAATTACTGGAATGGCATTATTTAAAAAAGATAAAATGGTTAGAAAAATAGATATAGACGAAACAAAAGTTATGAATTTACTAAGAGAAAATAAGGTCAAAGGTATGCTTACATTACAAGAAAACATTAGAGAAAATATAAATTATTATGCACAAACAACACGAAAGGTTCGCTGTGAAAAAAAAGAAAATAAGTATACTTTTTTTATAGACTTATCTTTAAATGGACAGATAGTTGAAAATGAGTTATTTCCTGATATTCATGAAAGTGCTGAAACTATGAGAAAATTTGAGAGTCAAATGATAGAAAAAGTAGAAAAAATGAGTTATGATTTTATAAAGAAAATGCAAAATGTATATAGAGTTGATTGTCTTGAATTAGGTAGAGTAGCTGCAGCTAAATATGGACGTGAAACTGGAGTTGATTGGGATAAAGTAGTTTCTAATTCAGATATAATAGTCAATGTAAAAGTTAAGGTGGACGATATGGGAAGAGGGGAATATTAATAAATTTATCATATAGAACATGTAGCTAAATGCAACAAAATTTAGTTTTTGATTTAAATAAAAAGTAATCACTCTTTGTTATCTAAGGTAATAAAGAGTGATTACTTTTATCTTTTACTCGATTCAAAGGTTTTCGCAGATAATTGCCCATTACTGTGGACTGTACATTGTGAACTGTAAACTATAAATAATGCAACTTTATAAATAGTGCCTCCAATCATTTAAATCAACAGTAGCTTAAAATATAGCCTAAAAAAAGTATAAGGTTTTACTATACTATTTAAGTATAATTATAAATATTATAAAAAAAAGGATGAAAAAAAACTTGTCTTGTTAAATCCTACAAATTTTATATAATTAATTTGTAGGATGAAATAAATAATCATAGTTAAAAACTACATTATTGTGGAGGTAGAAATGGGAAGAAGAGACGATTTTTTTAAAACTATAAATCATATAAAACCAGAAAAAACTCTGTATTACTTTACAATGTGTGAAAGTAAAATTGAAGAATTTAAGAAAAAAACTGGACAAGAAGACTATTTTACATATTTTGATATGCCTATAAGACCGGTAATGCCGAATAGCACAAAATTTGAAAACGATTACCGTGAATATTTCGAAAATTTAGGTCATATTGACTATATCAATGAGTGGGGAGTAGGTCATGTAAAAGGGAAAACAGAAGAAAGTTTTCATTTTACAAAAATGGTATCTCCAATGCAAAATTTCACAACACCTGAAGAGGTATTAAGTTTTCCATTACCGGATGTTCTATCAGAATATAGATGGGATGGTTTAAAAGAAAAAGTAAAAAAAATAAAGGAAAATGATCTTATTGCTTTAAGTAGTGGTATATATATAGATATATTTGAACCTACATGGTATTTAAGAGGTATGGAAAATTTGCTGATGGATTTCTATATAAATGAGGATATTGCAACTGCTTGCTTAGATAGAATGACGGATATTAAATGTAAGGTTGCAGAAAAATTTGCTGAAACAGGTGTAGATGTTATTATATATGGCGATGATGTGGGAACTCAAGAAGCAATGATGATGAGTGTTGAAACTTGGAGGAAATGGTTAAAACCTAGATTAAAGAAATCAATAGAGGCTGCAAAAAGCATTAATCCAGAGGTCTTATGTTATTATCATTCTGATGGAAATATTGCAGATATTATTGAAGATTTAATTGAAATCGGAGTTGACATATTAAATCCTATTCAACCTGAATGTTTAGATCCTAAAGAAATAAAAAAACTTTATGGAGACAGAATTTCTTTTTGGGGGACAATTGGCACACAAACAACAATGCCTTTTGGCTCAACTGAAGATGTTGAACTAGCAGTTAAAGACATGATTGAAAATGTAGGATATAATGGTGGACTCATTATTGCACCTACTCACTTATTAGAACCGGATGTTCCTTATGAAAATATAGAAGCTTTTGTGAAAGCAGTTAAAGAGAATTAAAGATGTTTAAATAAATCTTTTGAAGGGACTGGTTAAAATTTTTAAAAAAGAAAATAAATTAATGGTAATATTATTTTTATTGCCGGCCTTGATACTATATCTTTTACTTTTTATTTATCCTGCAATAAGAGCTTTTTATGTAAGTTTATTTAATTGGAATGGTTTTACTACTAGTATGAAGTTTGTTGGCCTAGGTAATTTCAAAGAATTATTTAGAGATTCCCATTTTTGGGGAGTTGTTATGAAGAATACAGGAATTATAATAATAGTTGGTGGTATATTTGTTTTTGGTATTGCATTTTTGTTAAGTGGAATTTTAACTACAGATATTAAAGGTAAAAAATTCTATAGAGCATTGTTGTTTTTCCCTTCAATAATAAATCCTGTAGCAATAGCAATTTTATGGTCTTTTATTTATAACAAACAATGGGGAATGCTAAACAATATTTTGGGTGCTATAGGACTTTCGAATTTCCAACAAACTTGGATGGCTCCAGAAACATTAATATGGGCTGTTTTAGCTGCAATTGTATGGATGTATACAGGCTTTTATTGTGTTATACTTTTAGCAGCATTGGATAGAGTTCCAGTAGGCCTTATAGAAGCTGCTAAACTTGAGGGTGCATCTGAGACAAAAATATTCTTTAAAATAAAGATACCTATGATTTGGGATGTTCTTGTTACTTCAATGGTTCTTTGGGGAATAAATGCTGTTAAAGAGTTCTCATTGCTATATGCATGGGGTGGAGGCGTTGATATTCCACCAGCAGGAACTCAAAACTTGGCTACTTATATGTATATAACAGCATTTGGTAGAAGAGTGACAATATATAGAATGGGTTATAGTACAGCTATGGGTGTTATTATGTTTGTATTAATAGCTGTTATTGTTACTTTGATAACTAGAATAACTAAAAAAGAAACCATAGAATATTAGGAGGTGATAATAGGTGAAAAGTAAAAGAAATCTTTCCAATATTATTGGGAGTATATTAGCAAAAGCATTTTTATATCTATGGAGTGGATTTTCACTATTTGCTTTCCTATGGATAGTTATGAGTTCATTTAAAAATAATAAGGAATTCTTTTCAAATATATGGGGATTTCCTAATTCAATACAGTTTTCGAATTATATAAAAGTTTGGACTAATAATAAACTTGGAGTATATTTCTTTAATAGTTTAATTGTTGTTATTTCTTCAGTTTTAATCTTATTAATTATTTCGGCTCCAGTTGCATATGTTTTATCTAGAATAGAGTTCCCTTTTAGAAAATCATTAACTAAATTATTTACTTTTGGTATGGGGATACCCTATCAATTACTACTAGTGCCTTTGTTCTTCATACTTTTTAGTTTGAAGTTGATAAATTCATTAGTTGGATTAGTTTTGGTTTATGTTGCATTATCTATACCTTTTACAGTTTTTCTAATGATGGGGTTTTTCAAGACACTTCCACATCAACTAGAAGAAGCAGCATATATAGATGGATGTGGACCTATTTATACTTTTTTCAAAATTATGCTTCCACTTGGAAGACCGGCTTTAGTTACAGCAGGAATATTTAATTTTATCGGATTATGGAATGAATTTTTACTAGCACTTACATTTATATCAAAGTCAAGTAAATTTACCTTATCAATAGGGTTATATGCTATAGAAGGGTCACTTCAATATACAGGAGACTGGGTAAGTCTATTCGCAGCCTTTACCATGGTTGTTATACCAACTTTCTTGGTGTACGTTGTTCTTTCAAAGACAATAATGGAAGGATTAACAATGGGAGCATTAAAAGAATAAGTCAACATAATATAGAGAATCCATTTTTCAAATGGAGACTCAATACTTAAATATAAAAATTTTTTTGGGGGGTAAAATTATGAATTTGAGAAAGGTTTCAAAATTATTGGCATTTGCATTAGTAACTACTTTAAGTATCTCGTTATTAGCTGGATGTGGTAAAACTGAAAATGAAAAGCCAGCATCAAATGATGAGAAGGCTACTACAGAAGATGCAGAAATTAGTGGAACTATCAATTATTCTTCTATGTGGAATGAGGGAGAACCTCAAGCTGAAGCTTTAAAAGAAATGGCAGTTGCTTTTGAAAAAGAAACAGGTGTGAAAGTAGAATTTGAATTTGCAGGAAGAGATGTATTGACAAAAATCAGAAGTAGACTTCTTATGAATGATGCACCAGATTTAGTAGATCAAGATTTAAGTGAATTAAACGGAGCGCTTTTAAAAGATGGTGAAGAAATGGTTATGCCTATCAATGATTTATTTGAAAGTAAAGGACCAGAAGATCAAGAAACTTTAATGAAAGTTTTCAACGAAGATATTGTTAAACTTTATGAGAAAGGTGGAAATTTATACTATCTTCCATATTCTTATATTACTTCAGGGTTTTTCTATAATAAAAAATTCTTTGCAGAAAAAGGATTGGAAGCTCCTAAGACTTGGGATGAATTTATAACTGTAAATACAAAAATTAAAGAAATGGGAATTGCACCATTAGCATTAGATGGTAATATTTCATTCTACAATGCTTATTATTACTATTGGGCATTAGAAAGAGTTTTAGGAAAAGGTGCTTTATCAAAAGCAGCATCAGATAAAACTGGTGAAGCTTGGGATGATGAAGGATATTTAAAAGCTGCTGAACTTGTTTACGAGTTAAGTAAAGGTGGAAAGAACTTATTTGAAGATGGATATGCAGGAAGTAACTACCCAGCAGCACAAGGAGATTGGGCTTTAGGTAAAGCAGGAAGTATTCTTTGTGGAACATGGATTCCTGTTGAGACAAAAGATATAGCTGGTGAAGAATTTGAATTTGGTTTTTATCCTTTCCCACAAGTAGAAGGTGGAACAGGGGATACAACTGATGTTGAAGCATACTTAATCGGATGCGCAATACCTAAAGATGCTCCAAATGCAAGTGCAGCTAAAGCTTTCTTGAAATTTATGGTTAGCAAAGAAAATGCACAAATGTATGTTGAGAAAACAATGAATATGTCAGCTAGAGCAGATGCTGCTTACCCAGAGATATTAGGAGATGTTAAGCCTGTAGTAGAAAGTGCAACAACTTTCCATTTATCATATGATGGAGCTATGGCTGCTTATTCAGAATGGTTTGCAAATGTATTCTACCCAGTAGATAATGACTTAGTATTTGGCACAATCACTCCTGAACAATTCGTTAAACAAATGAAAGAAAAATCAATAGAATATTGGAAAAATAAATAGACTGAATGCAAAGGAGCAGAGGAATCTGCTCTTTTACTTTTTTTGGGTAACCATGCTATAATAGAGATAAAGCACTTGAACAATAAATCTATACAAGTCTAAAACTTATTGTTACCTGAGATTTTGTACATGTATAGATTAAGTTTACTTATGTTTTATCTACAGAATAAAAGATTTACGAGGAGTTAATTATGATATGGTTATTTTTCACATATATTATTTTTAATATTTTTCTAATAGTAAAAAATTATAGAACAAAAAATATAGTTTGGCTTAGCACTATGCTTATTGGATTTTCATTAGCTATGTTTGGATTAGCTTTTTATACAGAGTATTTAAGTAGTTCTCACTACACTGTAAACGGACTTTATTCTAACATTTCAAATTATATATGGAAAATAAATTATTTTTTGAAGCTTGATATAAATGACCAATATAGAATAATGAACATAGGTACTGCCATATATATATACGGAGCTATTTGTTTTTCAGTTTCATTTATTGTGAGCAAACACTCTAAGAAAGTAGCTTATTTGGTATTAGCAGTTTTTCCTTTAGTATTAATAATATTGTTTGATCCAGATGTACTAAAGGTTATATATAAGATAAATAATAGAGTGATTTTTAATGGATATGTAAATTCAGATTATTATATCAAGGTGAATTCTATAATAAAGTCATTAGCTTTAGTTTCCAATTCACTAATGAAAATTTACCTCGTAACCAGCATTATTGTTCTGTTATATATTGAAAGTAGAATCATACCGAAACTTAGAAAAAAATTCAAGTATATGTTTATTGGAATTATTCCTATACATTTTCTATTTCTTGTTTTATTTTATTGGTATCCTAATCAAAAGATAATTTTTAGCAGATTTGGACAGTTATCAAATATAAGCATTCCTTATAATGAGATTCTTTATAATGGAATAACAATAATATCAGTAGTATCTGTAATTTTATTAATCTATGCAATATTGAAATACAATATATTTGAAATAAATGTACGAAAAAATAATATAGATTTTGAAAAACAATTACATACAGCAAATATTGGAGGAAGGATATTTTCTCATTCAGTTAAAAATCAACTAATTGCAATAAGATACTTAGCTGAGGAATCTAAAAAGAAAGATGACGAGTTATTACAAAATGAAATAATTAGAATATGTAATGAGACTATAGAACAAATTAGTCAATTATCGAAAAACATGAGTAAGATAAAGCTAAAGTACAGTTTTGTTGATGTAAATAAGATTGTTCTTAAAATGATAGAAACTTTTAAAAAGATGAATCCTAGTATAACCTTTGATGTTATAGAGAAAAGAACTATTTATTTAAATATTGATAAGAAAGAGTTCAAAAAGGTTATGGAAAATATTATAAGAAATTCTATAGAAGCTTGTAGTTTTATGGATAGCCCTGAAATTACTGTTGTGATAGATGAGAAGGTAGAATATGGAGTGATTGAAATTCATGATAACGGTTGCGGTATGGATAAAAAAGATATAGATAAAATATTCCAACCATTTTACTCAACAAAAGCTACTGTTTCAAATTGGGGAATAGGACTAGCCTATTGTCAAAAGGTTATTGAAGCTTTTGGAGGAGTTATTGATGTAGAAAGTATTCTTGATAAAGGTACTAGTTTTAAATTGTATATACCAAATAATAGGGGGCAGTTATGATCAAATGTATTATTGCTGAAGATTTTGAAACACTAAATAATATATATTATAATTTAATTAATTATGAGAAAGACTTGGAGGTTATTGGTAGAGCATATAATGGGAGTGAGGTAGTAAAATTAGCACAAAAACATGAAGCGGATATTATTTTAATGGATATTGAAATGGATTCAAAAGATACAGGTATAAAGGCCACCAAAGAAATTTTGAATATGAATCCTAACATAAAAATTATCATGCTTACTTGCCATGAAGATGAAGAAGCAATTATTGAAGCTTATGAGGCAGGAGCAGTTGATTATGTTTTAAAAACAGCATCTTCTTCTGAAATTTTAGAAGCTATAAGACAAGCATATAACGATTCGTCTCCAATAAGGTCATATGCTGCCACTACTATAAGAAAGAAACTAGTTGAGTTTGAAAATTTGAGAAATAATCTATTAAATGTGGTTAATATGATATCTAGTTTAACAAATACAGAAATTGGTATTATGAATCTTCTTATGGATGGTAAAAAGCAAAAAGAGATTGCGGCCATAAGAGGAGTTGAATTAGTAACAATTAAGTATCATGTTGGGAATATTATTCATAAATTTGGATGCAAAAAAACTAGTGAAGTAAAAAAGCTTATGATAGAAACAGGAGCATATAAATTTTTGAAATCCAGATAACAAAATCCTCAGAAATCATTACTTCTGAGGATTTTATTATGAAGCTATATTAAAACGTCTTTCTTTACAAATACAAAGTGTGATATTAAGTAGCAAACAACTATCCAAATACTCATTACCAGTGAAGCAGATAATGGAGTTATGAAAGGTGTATTATAACCCATATTTAAAGAACCATCAAGTAAAGCATAGCTATTACCATATGTTATGAAACAATAAGGCATTACTTTCTTTATACTGTGTGATAAATTAGGAATTATAAATAAGGCAACTATAGTTACGTTACTTAAACTCATTGATAACATACTACTTTTCATAACAGTAGAGATAAGGAAAACAAAGGCAACAACTGCTATTATAAAGAGTATTTGAAGCAAAACTCCTTGTAGTGTAACTTTCCAAATAGGAGCAATATGAGAACTTCCAAGTATTTCTTTTATTTGTGGAGCTGCATTACTTGATACTATTTTGTCAAAATAAAATTTCTTACCCACTACTACAGGATAATTACTGCTGCCAAAGCCAAAGAAAACACCTACAAACAAGAATGTTAATATTTCAACAGATACTATTAGAGTTACACAGGTCAAAGCTATAGATATAAATTTGGAAAATAGAACTTTGCCCCTAGAAACAGGTTGAATTAATAGCACCTTCATTGTTGGAGGAGTATATTCTCCAGATACCATATCTGATGCAAAGATTGCTAATCCTATTGCTAGGAATATAGAACCCAAAATCATTATTATAGTCCCTAAAGCATTATAAGCATTAAACACATTATCGTTAGGTTCTATGTTATTAGCAATATAATATTCATTTAAGTCTAACTGTTGCTGAATACTCTCTTTAGATTCTTTTGTAAGAGTTTCATCCTTTAGTAGATTTTTTGAATCTTCGATTGTTTTGTTAACAGTTACTTTCCAATCTACTTTACCTTGTTCTTTTTCTAATTTATATTGTTCAATATTTGCTTCTTCATTTTTTATTAACTCATCTATTTGGTTTTGATAATCTTTGTCCACATCTGAACTTGTTTTATCAGCTTTGTAACGGTTAATATTTTCTTGGGCCATTTGAATCTTGTAATCAGGATCTTGCCATTTTTTATTATTCTCTATCATTTTATAAGTAGAGAATGTGATTAACACAGTAAGCAAAAGAAAAGCAATAAAAGTAACTAAAGTTTTGGTCCTTTTTAAAAGTTTAATTGTTTCATTTTTAATTAAAGTAAACATTATCTGATTCCTCCTTCAACAAGCTGCATATATCTTTCTTCAAGCTCTCTATGGCTCTTGAAAATTTCATCAATAGGGATTCGATGTTCTGCAAGAGCAAATACAATTTCGGGTATCAATTCTTCAGAGACTTTTATTGAAAAAGTATTTTCTTTTGATGAAAAATCTTTTATAAATGAAAGGGAACTTAGAATAGCTGTAGCTTTTTCAATTTCTTTAGTAATTAGAGTAACTGAAACTAATTTTTCCTTTTCTTTTTTATTTAAGCTTTCTACTGATTGAATAACGCCGTTATTAATAAAAGCAACTGTATCACATAATTGTTGGATTTCTGCTAGTATATGAGAGGAAACAAAAACAGCTGTGCCAGTTTCTTTTGCAGCCTTTTGTACTATTTCTCTAAAATCAAGTATTCCAGAAGGGTCTAAACCGTTTGTTGGCTCATCTAATATTAATAACGCAGGTTTTGATAATAAGGCTAAGGCTAATCCTAATCTTTGCTTCATTCCTAAAGAATATTTTCTGACTTTATCATTTATACGGTCTGTTAATTGAACTAATTCAACAACTTCATCTACTCTTTTCTTAGAAATTTTTCTGATTCTAGCAACCTGCATTAAGTTTTCTCTTCCAGATAAATAAGTATATAATTCAGGGTTCTCAACAACAGCGCCCACTTTGTCAAGAGCTAGCTCTCTTTCGCTTTTTATATCATGACCCATAATGGATATAGAACCTGAATTTGGAGCGATTAGACCTACAAGCATTCTTATTGTTGTAGTTTTACCAGCACCATTTGGCCCTAAAAATCCAAAAATCTCCCCTTTTTTTACTGAAAAGCTTACATCTTTAATGATTTCTCGTTTACCTAAACGTTTTTTTAGGTTTTTAACTTCTAAAACATTCATTATATTTCCTCCAATATTTTGATGATTATTTAAAAAATTTTCAAATTTATAAGTTGTTGCAAAATGGAAATAAATTGCTAAGCTTACTTCTCAATTTATTTAAAGTATTTAATGATTTTATTTGTTAAGATATATGTTACTATCAAAGTTATAAAAGCAGTAGGTGCAGCAATGTATGCATCTTCAATTGTATGAGCATTTGTGTCAACGGCTATAGTGGTTATCAACAATGTGAAACAGACAGATACACCAATTTTCAATATATATTCAAAAGATTTGAACATACAAAGTTCATTGATTTTTTCAAAGCTATTATTTTTGAATGATATAAATAATAAGCTTAAGAAGATGATAATACCTATGATTGAAAGTAAAGATAAAGTATTGAAGTATTTGACCAAATTATTATCATAAGTATAAAAATTAAATAAAGCATATATTCGAAGAACAAAATTTTCTAAATTAGCAATCGTTGCTTCTGATATTAATCTGGTTCCATTAATAACTGCAAAATATCCAATAAAAGGAGGGATAGTAACAGTTAGATAAAAAGGTACAATCAAGAATATAGAGCCTAATAATCCTCCGGTAAAAAATCTTCCGCAAATTGAGGAAACAAACATTATAAAAGTGAAAATAAAAATGTAAAGCAAAGTTTTTGAAATTATCCAATAGAGTAATAAATTATATATATTTGGAATAATAGAATAAATATTGGAATTTACAGAACAATTCCATAAAATGATTGCTAAATTTAGAAACATAGCAATGATTATTGAAATAAAAACTAATATCCATTTCGTGCCTATGATTTCTTCTCTTGAAAAGGGCATAGTACTGAGCATTTCATTTCTATTGTTTTGTCTTTCCTTTCCTACAATCCAAAAACTAATTATTATTAATGAACAAATTGAATAAAACATTCCACTATTATTTGAAAGACTAGATAAAGTGTTAGAGATATTTTCTGTAAACTCTATAGAATTATATGTTCCCATGGAAATTAAATCTTTTGACAAAGTTTTTAAATTTTGTGTTTCACGTATAAAGTGATTGGTGAATTCCATAAATAATGAAAGCCATAATATACCAATAAAACTTAAAGATGATTTGAATTCTTTATAAAATAAAGCTTTATTATAAAATTTCTTCAAGGCCATCACCTCCTAGAGAATGAATAAAAATATCTTCTAAACTTAAATCTATTTCTTCAAAAAGAATTAGGTCGCATTCTTCAAGTTCTTTTTTGAATGATTCATATTGAGAAGTAACAATAGTATAAACTCTTCCAATAGTATTTGAGGAAATAACTCCAGGTAAGTCCTGAATATTAGGAGGTGAATCTTTAAAAACTATTTGGATTTTTTTGAAATTCTCTTTCATATTATCTAAGGAACTGAAGTGTTTTATTTCACCATTATTCATAACTGCAATAGTATCACATATTTTCTCAAGGTCGCTTAGATTATGTGAAGATATAAATATTGTTGTTTCTCTTTCAGCAGTTTCTTCTATTAAAAGTTTTAAAATTTGGCTTTTTACTATAGGATCTATTCCGGACAATGGCTCATCTAAAATTAGTACTTCTGGTTTTATACAAAGTGCTAATAGTAGTGAAAGTCTCATGTTAATTCCTTTAGATAATTTTTTTAATGAAGAATTCAAAGGTATATTAAAAACTCTATTGATACTATGAAATTTTTCTATGTCAAAATCTTTGTAAGTAAGTGTATAGAATTTAATCACATCTTTTATCTTATGAAATTCAAAAAAAGAATTTGTATCTGGAACATAAGCAAATTTTTCTTTTATAGAGCAATTATTAAAAACCGGTTGTTCCATTATTTCTATTTGGCCATCTTCAACATCGTAAATACCTGTGAGACATTTTATTAAAGTAGTTTTGCCAGCACCATTAGGACCAATCAATCCAAATATACTTCCTTTTGATACAGTTAGATTTATATTATTAAGTATTTTTTTGTTTTCAATACTTTTATTTATATTGGATATTTTAATCACTATTTTTCACTTCCTTCTGTTACTGAATTTTTGTCTACTTCTTCATAAAAATTATTCATAAGGTTTATAAGGTCTTCTTTTTTTATTCCCATATAATGAGCTTCAATTATGATTTTTTTTATTTCTTCCTTCAATACCTTCATTCTATCCTCCTCTAGTCTTGGTTTATAATCTGAAGATACATAAGTTCCTCTTCCTCGTATAGTTTCTATTACCTTCTGCCTTTCAAGTTCCTTATAGGCTTTACTTACCGTATTCGGATTAGCGGTAATTAATGAAGACATTTCCCTTACTGAAGGGAGTTTTTCTCCAGGTTCAAGAATTCCTTTAAGTATGTTTTCTTTAATTCCATTTATAATCTGTTCATAGATAGGACGACTACTTCTACTATTTATTTTTATCAAATAAAGACCTCCTTTCAATACATTATTTCAGTTGACAGTTGTCAGTAATGGATACCTTTTGCAAGCAAAAGCTTTAATTATATTTTTGAATAATCATGAAACTGTATTAAGTGTATTAAGTGTACTGTGTTTATTAGTACACTAATAATAGTATTAATAATTTTGCTAATTGTCAAGGGAAAAATAAAATTTATTTTAGAAATAGATATCTAAGCTCAATAATAGATTTATACATGTACCATAACTCGTTAGTACCGGAGATTTTGGTACATGTATAAATTAAATTTCACAGTTGAATATATATAGTATGCAGCATAAATGGTGTGGTTTTTTCTTTCAATTATAAAAAAAGTATTAATAAAGGTGAAAAGCTATTGTAATTAGTATTCTTGGGTATTAGAATTAATTTAAGAAGAAGGAATGATTATAAATTGCGAAGAAAAGCGCTTCGCAATCTATTTCAATTGTGATCTACAGATTGGATAGAGATATCATTTCAAAATATAATATAGCAAAACAGGGGTGAAGACATGAAGAATAATTATATTAACGGTAAATACGGCTTAGATAGTTTTTCTAAGTTTTTATTAATAGTTGGTGTGCTTTTAATTCTTACAAAATCATATTTTGTTGCACCAGTTTTTATTGGGTATAGTATTTTTAGAATTTTTTCTAAAGACTTTCCAAAGAGACAAAAGGAAGAGATGGCATATAGAACTTTTGTGGGTACTATAAAATATAGATTAGGTGGCTTAAATTATAAACTATCTAAATATTTTAATAAAGGAATATTATTGAAAGTAAAAAATCAATATTATAAAGCTATTAGAAAAGTTGAACAGAGAAAAAACTTTGTTGTTGTAAAATGTCCAGAATGTAAGCAAAAATTGAGATTACCAAGAGGAAAAGGGAACTTAGTTGTTACATGTAAGATGTGTAAATATGAATTTAAAAAGAGAACTTAAAAAATCTAGAAACACTATAGCGGATAATTGATATAGTGTTTCTAGATTTTTTTTATCTTTTTTATAAAATTCTGTAACATTTTATACAAGTTAGCTCTCTTAATATGTGAATGAATAAGTGTAAAGATTTATTCATAAATATAGTTTAATTCAATGTTTATGGTATAATAAAGATTAATTACAAATCATTACTAGTTGAAAGGGGGATTAAATGACTATTTGGTGGGATACTTTAATGAATTTTGAAAAAATCTTTTGGACGATAGCTATTCCTTCAACTTGTTTGTTCGTTGTTCAAATGATTTTATTGATTATGGGAATTGATTCAGGTGGGGATGTTCCTGATTCTCTTGATACAGATAGTATTGGAGGAATAGATTTTGATGGGGATATGGATGATATAGAATTCGATCCAGAGACTGATGTGAACAGTTCAAATATACCTTTAAAATTAATAACCTTTAGAAATGTTGTAATATTTCTTACAGTATTTTCATGGACTGGTATAACTGCAATAGATAATAATTTAGGTAAATTTACTACTGTAGTCGTTTCAATTATTGTTGCTTCTGCTGTGGTTGGAATTTTGACTGCTGTTTTTAGAGCTTTATTAAAGCTTCAAGAAAGTGGCAATATCAACCCTAAAAACGCCATTGGAAAAGAGGGAAAAGTTTATCTGACTATACCAGAGAAGGAAAGTGGAGTTGGAAAAATTGAAATAACTTTTCAGGGCAAGTATCAAGTGGTAGATTCAGTTACAAGAGGACAGTCTTTAAAAACGGGTTCATTAGTAAAAGTAGTTGGAATAAAAAATGGCGATTTTGTTGTAGAAGCTAAATAAAGATGTTTAATCAGGGGATTGTATAGGATTTCTTTAGTGAAACTAAATTTACACTTGTCTCAAAATAGTGAAGCTTTAATACTTTTTGGACACGTATAAATTAATAGTTGAACTAGAAAGCCTAATTTTAAAATAAAAAATCATAATGGAAAAGGGGAAATTTATATGCCAGATTTAAACTTACCAGCAATTATTTTAACAGCCGTTATTGTTGTAGCATTATTTGTTGTAATAATAGCATTATTTTCAAGATACAAGAGATGTCCTTCAGACAAGATTTTAGTTATCTATGGTAAAACAGGGAAAAATACTGAGGGGTCTGACCGTTCAGCAAGATGTATTCATGGTGGAGCAGCTTTTGTATGGCCAGTTATTCAAAGTTATGAATACATGCAATTAACACCTATTTCAATTGATGTTAATTTAACTAAAGCCTTAAGTAAGCAGAATATCAGAGTTGATGTTCCATCAACATTTACAGTTGGTATATCTACTGACACTGAAGTTATGACAAATGCTGCAGAAAGATTACTAGGTTTAACAAGACAAAATATTCAAGATTTAGCTAAAGATATTATTTTTGGTCAACTTAGATTAGTAATAGCTACAATGGATATTGAGGAAATCAACTCTGATAGAGATAAGTTCCTAGCTAATGTATCTGCAAACGTTGAGCAGGAATTAAAGAAAATTGGTTTAAAACTTATCAACGTAAATGTTACTGATATCAAAGATGAGTCAGGATATATTTCAGCATTAGGTAAAGAAGCAGCAGCAAAAGCTATAAATGATGCTAAGAAAAGTGTTGCTGAGAAAAACAGAGATGGTGCTATTGGTGAGGCACAAGCTAAGAGAGAAGAAAGAATTAGAGTTTCTGAGGCTAATTCTCAAGCTATTAAAGGGGAGAACGAAGCTAAAATTACAGTTGCAATGTCTGATGCTGATAGAAGAGAAAAAGAAGCAGAAGCTGAGAAAATTGCAATTGCTGCAGAAAAAGTTCAAACAGCAAAAGCCTTACAAGAGGCATATGCAGCTGAACAAGATTCTGAAAAAGCTCGTGCAGAGAGAGATAGAGCAACAAATATTGCAGACATTATCGTAAAAGCTGAAATTGATAAAGAAAAAGTTCAATTAGATGCGGAAGCAGAAGCAGAAAGAATTAGACGACAAGCAAAAGGTGAAGCAGATGCGATATTATTCAAAATGAAGGCAGAAGCAGAAGGTACAATGGAAATTCTTAGAAAACAAGCTGAAGGTTTCAAAGAAATTGTTGAAGCTGCAGGAAATAATCCTGAAAGTGCTGCTATGCTTATGATTACTGATAAATTGCCTGAACTAGTTAAATTACAAGTAGAGGCAATAAAGAATATTAAAATTGATAAAGTTACTGTTTGGGATACAATGGGAGGCGGAAATGGAGACGGTACACCAGCTACTGCAAATTTCCTTTCAGGAATGTTAAAAGCAATTCCACCATTTGAAGATGTATTTAAAAATGCTGGCCTTGAACTTCCAGAAATTTTACAAGGTAAAAAACCAGAAGTAAAACTTGAAGAAACTGTTGAAGAGGCAGTAGACGCTGAAGAAGTATAGAAAATTTATAGAAGAATAAATTAATCTAAAGAAAGAGAGCTGATATAATAGCTCTCTTTCTTTGTGGTAAAAATAAAATCATTATATAGTAAGTTTGACTATATAAAAGGATTGTGTTATATTTAATGTAAAATAATAGTAATTATACTATGAGTAATCAATGAGGTAAAGTTACTTTTAATAGTGATATATTAAAATGGAGGGATTTTAGTGAAACGATTAATAATGATTTTACTAAGTTTGGTAATTATATATACAATAGTGGGGTGTAGTACCGATGAATACAAAAAACTAAGTGAAGAGGAGAGACTTCTTTTGGATATGGTTATATACAGTGAACAGAACAAATATGACCTTTTAAATAATGAGATTTCTCTTACTGATTATAGGAATAATGTTCAAAGTATTTTTTCTAGTAAATTTTCTGAAAACCAAAGAGCTATTTTTGGATTTGAGGGTAGAGAGTATACAGAAAGCGATCTAGAGAACATAACTGATGAAGAAGTAGAAAAATTAATTGACAATTTGAATGAGTCTGTTAATAAAACTGTTGGGAAGATAACTTATGAACCTATTGCAATATCAGGAGTTTATGAAGAGCCTGACGTGAGCTTTAAATATATTTTTTTAAAGACAAATAAAACTTTAGAAAAGGTGAATAAAGAAATTACAGTTTTTACAAAATATACTTTTAGTAAAGAGAATGCTGAATGGAAAGTATTAGGCATAGAAACCAAAAGTCCTAGAGAAAAAGAAGACATTGAAACGCTTAAAAATTTTAAAAATGAGCAAATAGAATATATAGAAGAATTTGATTTATCAAAGAGTTAAAAGGATGCGTAATGCATTCTTTTTTTATAGCTTTATAACTACAGATGTTGTAAATATTTGATCATTATTGTAAAATAGTTATAATTAATAGGAAAAATTTACGTATAGGCTTTGGAGGAGATAAGATGAAGACAATTGCGGTATTAACTTCTGGTGGAGATGCGCCTGGCATGAATGCAGCTATAAGGGCAGTGGTTAGGTATGGTGTAGGTAATGGACTGAAAGTTATGGGTATTCAAAGAGGATATAGAGGTTTAATAAATGGTGAAATAACAGAACTAAATTCAAATAGTGTTTGCGATATTATCCAAAGAGGTGGAACAATTTTAAGAACTGCAAGGTGTAAAGAATTCATGACAGAGGAAGGTAGAAAAAAAGCATTTAATATACTAAAAGTATATGGAATTGATGGGCTCGTTGTTATAGGTGGAGATGGATCATTTCAAGGGGCTAGAGAATTATCAAAATTAGGTATAAAAACAGTAGGAGTTCCAGGAACTATAGATAATGATTTAGCTTATACAGATGCTACTATAGGTTTTGATACAGCAGCAAACACTGCTTTAGATGCTATTAAGAAACTGAGAGATACATCTTCTTCTCATGGACAAGTTAGTATTGTTGAAGTTATGGGAAGAAATTGTGGAGATTTAGCTCTTTATGCAGGAGTTGCAGGAGGAGCATTAAGTATAATAGTCCCTGAAAAAGAGTTTGATGTAGATCAACTATGCAAAACGTTGTTAGAAGGGAAAATGTTAGGAAAGAGACATAACTTGGTGATTTTAGCCGAAGGGGTTGGCGGAGCTGAAAAATTGTCTAGAACAGTCCAAGAAGTTACTGGTATAGGAACAAGAATTACAATCTTAGGACATATTCAAAGAGGGGGTAGTCCTACTGTTAATGATGTTATACTAGCATCAAAACTTGGAGCTAAAGCAGTTAGAGTATTAATCCAAGGTAAATCATCAAGAGTTGTAGGAATAAGTGCTGGAAAGATATTTGATGAAGATATTGATGTGGCATTATCGCAAAAGCAATCTTTTGATGAAGAACTTCTTAATTTAGCTAGTTTGATTAGTAAATAAGGTTTGTTCAGTGTTATAAAGTATGTTATAATTGCACAGTGCACAATGCACAGTTAATGGTGATTTTCTTGCAGAGAATCTTTAAACTAAGCTATTATCTGCTTTGCAGATTGCAATAATAAAGTACTTTTGTTGACGCAAAAATAATTATTTTAGCTTTTACTTAAATTAAAAGCTTTCTATATAATAGAAAGGTGTCATCAATTGTGCATTATGAATTAATAATTGTGCATTGAATATATAAAACTAGTAGAGGATGGTAGTTCAGTGATTAATGTAACAAATATAAGTCTCAGATATGGGGCACGAAAACTATTTGAAGATGTAAATTTAAAATTCACTCCGGGAAATTGTTATGGTGTAATAGGTGCTAATGGAGCGGGAAAAAGTACTTTTTTAAAGATTCTATCTGGAGAAATAGAACCTAATACTGGTGAAGTTTCAATTGCTAATGGAATTCGAATGTCAGTTTTGAAACAGAACCACTTTGAATATGATGAGTTTAGAGTTATAGAAACTGTAATTATGGGAAATGCCAGGTTGTACCAAATCATGAAAGAAAAAGATGAACTTTATGCAAAACCAGATTTTTCTGATGAAGATGGAATAAAAGCTTCTGAATTAGAAGGCGAATTTGCAGAATTAAACGGTTGGGAAGCTGAATCTGAAGCAGCATCATTGTTACAGGGCCTTGGTATATCTAAAGATTTGCACGAGAAGCAAATGTCTGATATTACAGATGCTGAAAAAATCAAAGTATTATTAGCGCAAGCTTTATTTGGTGATCCAGGAGTATTAATTCTGGACGAGCCTACTAACCATTTAGATATTCAATCTATTAACTGGCTTGAAGAGTTTTTAATAAATTTTGAAGGAACAGTGATTGTTGTATCCCATGATAGACATTTCTTGAATAAGGTTTGTACTCATATGGCAGATGTGGACTTTGGTAAAATAAAACTTTATGTTGGTAACTACGACTTCTGGTATGAATCTAGCCAACTAATGCTGAAAATGATGAAAGACCAAAATAAGAAAAAAGAAGAAAAAATAAAAGAATTGCAAAACTTTATAGCTAGATTTAGTGCTAATGCTTCTAAATCAAAACAGGCTACATCACGTAAAAAATCATTAGATAAAATATCTTTAGATGATATTCAACCTTCAACAAGAAAATATCCTTTTGTTGGTTTCAAACCAGAAAGAGAAGTTGGTAATATAATTTTAGAAGTTGAAGGATTAACTAAAACAATAGATGGAGAAAAAATCTTAAATAATGTAAGTTTTATAGTTTCAAAGGATGATAAAATTGTTTTTACTGCGGAAAACCCAAATGCTGTGACAACTTTGTTTAAAATTATAACAGGTGAATTAGAAGCAGATAGTGGTGAATTCAAATGGGGAACAACTATTACAAAAGCTTATTTCCCGAAAGATAATAATGAATATTTTGAAAATGTAGATTTGACTTTAGTTGAGTGGTTACGTCAGTACTCTGATGAGAAAACTGAAAGCTATTTAAGAGGTTTCTTAGGAAGAATGCTTTTCTCTGGGGAAGAAGCTCTTAAAAAAGTAAATGTACTTTCAGGTGGAGAAAAGGTAAGATGTATGTTATCTAGAATGATGCTAAGTACTGCTAATGTATTGATATTAGATCAACCAACTAACCATTTAGATTTAGAATCAATTACAGCTGTTAATAATGGTTTAGTTGATTATAAAAGTAACCTTCTATTTGCTTCTCATGACCATCAGTTTATACAAACTATAGCTAATAGAGTTATAGAATTAACTAATGATGGATATATTGATAAGAGAATGACTTATGATGAATACTTAGAAACAGTAAAAAACTATAAATAATTAGTTAGTTGACAGTGCTCAGGTGACAGTTGACAGTAAAGGATGATTTAAAGCTTCCACAAAGTGAAAGGTATCCTTTACTGTCAACTGTGAGCTGTTAACTAATTTTTTGCTTCATTTATTTTCTCATTCAATTCATTTAAATAAGCCCATCTATCCATTTTTTCTTCTAATTCTTTCTCGTGTTTTTCTTTTTCAGACAAGAGTTCTTGTAAAAGTCCGTAGTTACTTCCAGCACCATTTATCTTCTCTTCTACTTCAACCAAAGAGTTTTCGATGGTTTCGATTATAGAATCTATTTCTTCAAATTCTCTTCTTTCATTATAAGAAAATTTTAAAGGCTTTTCTTTTTTATTTTCATTATTTTTTCTTATACTAGTTTTTTCAGAAGACTCAGTTTTGAGTTTAGCTTCATTATTTTCTTTAGAAATTTCACAATAATTTGAGTAATCACCTATATACTTCGTGATTTTCCCATTTCCCTCAAAAGAAAATATTTTGTTAGCGATTCTATCAAGAAAATATCTATCATGTGAAACTGCTATTATAGGTCCGTGAAAATTATCAAGGTAATCTTCTAAGATAGTTAGAGTTTCGATATCCAAGTCATTTGTAGGTTCATCTAAAAATAAAACATTAGGAGCATCCATTAGAACTTTTAATAAATAAAGTCTTCGTTTTTCACCACCAGAAAGTTTACCGATATATGTCCATTGAGCTGAAGGTGGAAATAAAAATCTTTCAAGCATTTGAGAAGCACTTATTTTGCTTCCATCAGCAGTTGTTATGAATTCTGCAATTTCTTTAATATATTCAATTACACGTAAGGTTTCATCCATATGTGAAGTTTCTTGAGAATAATAACCGATTTTTACAGTTTCACCTATGTCTATCATGCCAGTATCAGGAGAGGTTTTTCCATAAATTAAATTCATCAATGTAGACTTACCTATACCATTAGCACCGACGATACCTATTCTGTCATCTCTAAGTAAAATATAACTAAAATCATCAATCAGTTTGAGATCATCATAACTTTTACTTAAATTCTCGATTTCAATAATTTTTTTACCCAATCTGCTGCTAGCTGAAGAAATTTGTACTTTTTCTTCGTTAATATCAACTTTGGAGTCTTTTATTTTTTCGAATCTATCTATTCTAGCCTTTTGTTTAGTTGTTCTTGCTTTTGCACCTCTTTTTATCCAAGCTAATTCTCTTCTATATAGATTTTGTCTTTTACTTTCATTTGCAGCTTCAAGCTCTAATCTTTCAGCTTTTTTTTGAAGAAATACTGAATAATTACCTTTGTAACTGTATAGATTACCTTTATCTAATTCAATAATCTTGTTTGTTATTCTATCTAGAAAATATCTATCATGTGTTATCATTAATAGCGCGCCTTTACGATTATTCAACAATTTTTCAAGCCATTCAATAGTATCATTATCTAAATGGTTTGTAGGCTCGTCAAGTATTAAAAGATCTGCAGGTGATATTAATGTAGAAGCTAGCGCAATACGCTTTTTCTGACCACCTGATAGAGTGCCAATTTTAGCTTCAAAATTTGAAACGCCTAATTTTGTAAGGATAGTTTTTGCTTCATTTTCTACTTTCCATGCATTTGCAGCATCCATTTTTAGGTTTAAATTTGTTAATTGATTTTGAAATTTGGCATTCAGAGGATCTAAATTTAATTTTTCTAATACAGTTTCATATTCTCTTAGTAAAACCATCAAAGAAGAATCACCTTTGAAAACCTGTTCTAAGACAGTTGCGTTATTATCCATAAATGGATTTTGTGAAAGATATTCAATTCTAATATTGTTACCCTTAGTGATTTTGCCGCTATCTTCATATTCTAAACCAGCTACTATTTTTAGAAAAGTAGATTTACCTGTGCCGTTAATTCCAATTAAACCAATTTTGTCACCATCTTCAATTCCTAGGGAGATGTTATTCAATAAAACTTTTTCGCTATAGCTTTTGCTTATATTTTCAATAGTTAATAAATTCATATACATTCCTTTCATGTTGCATAATGTCTATTTATTGTAGAGATTCCAGTTAAACTATTAATTTATACGTGTCCAAAACTCGTTGATACGTCGAGATTTTGATACAAGTATAAATTAAGTTTAACATAGGATTCTCTATATCTATAGAGATAAACAACTTCAACTATAAATTTATACAAGTCCAAAATTCATTAATGCCTGAGATTTTGGACATGTATAAATTAAGTTTTCGTAATGTTTATCTATTATATAATACCATTTAAAAGTGTGTTTTATCTAGAAATTTTAGTTGATATTTTATTATTTCAAAATTATTAAAATAAATAAAAAACATTGAAACTATTTATAGTATATAATTTGTCTAATAAGTGTAAATGATAAAAACAAATAATGATGGATCCATTAAATTGATATCAGGGTGGAGTAAGGCTTAGTCCACTTGTAAGGAGGGGTAATTCTGAATAAAAAAGTAATTAAAGCCATTAATGGTGATGAAAAAAGTTTTTGTGAGCTCATAGAAGATAATAAAGAAAAAATTTATAGAATGGCATATAGTTATGTAAATGACAAAGATGAGGCATTAGATGTAGTTCAAGATGCAGTATACAAAGCCTATATTTCTATAAAAAAATTAAAGAATCCTGAATTTTTTACCACGTGGTTAACTAGAATTGTAATAAATTCTGCATTAAACAGTATAAAAAAATCTAAAAAAATTGTATATATTGATGAATATACTAATGATGCTGGAAGTGATGATTTAAAAGAAATTGAAGATTCGATGGATTTACATACAGCTATTAATAGTTTGGATGATAAGTATAAAACTATTGTATTATTGAAATTCTTTGAAGATAGAACCTTAGAGGATATTTCTCAGATATTGAATCTGCCGCTGAGTACTGTTAAAAGTCGTTTATATCGGGCACTGAATAAGTTGAAATTAAATCTTAAGGAGGCTGAAAATTTTGAGTAAAAATATGAAAGATTTAAAAAATGATTATGATAATATAGAAATTCCAAATGAATTAGATGATTTTATAAATAAAGGTATTATGAAGGGAAGAAATGAAATGAAAAAGAAAAATTCTAAGAGTAAATGGTTTAAAGGGGCAGCGTCAACTGCAGCAGTATTCGTTGCTTTTACTTTAAGTGTAAATACAATACCGGCTTTCGCAAATTCAATAATTGATATTCCTGTTATTGGTGAGTTGGTTAAAATTGTACAGATTGATAAGGAAAGTGTTACAGGGGGAAAAATTACAGATGGAGCAGATGTAGATTCTATAGATATAAAGGAAAATGGTAAAGGAGAATCAATTGTTATTGGAATTTCAAATGATAATATTATTGCAGATATTGCGCCTCACTTTGATGTAGAATATAATGAGTATCCATATTCATTGACATTTACAATTAGTGGAGCTAGAGGTTTATCTGCAGAAAAGTATTTTGATTCTTTAAAAGAAAATAAATTTGTATCTGATGTTTATAAAATAATAACTATGGATGATTCTATGGTACGATTTAATGTTACACTTAATGGACCTGTAAAAGTTGAGGTTCAAGAGTATAAGGACCCAGCGCAAATCATTGTGAATTTAACTGAAGCTGACCAAATTACTGAAAAAATTATATACTCAGTAAGAAGTGCATCATATCCAAATGGAGAGCAGATTGGTATTATGGAAGAAATGTTTGGAGTAGAATCATCAAGAATAATAAAAGATAAAGATGGAACATTCCTTGTTGAAGCAGGAACATTTGAAAGGATTGAAGAAGCAAATGAAAAAATTGAAGAAATTAAGAATAACTTCGGTTCTGAAATGAAGATATATATTGAGGAAAGAAATGCAGGAGATATTCCTAAAGTTATAAGTGAATAGATTTTTACAGACACTAGTTTAGAGCTGGTGTCTTTATTTATGTATAGGAATTTATTAATTGATACATTTTTATGTAAATGGTATTATTATAAAAGAGATTTTATTATTTAAGTGTTTATGTTCGATTAGGAGGAGTAATTAAATGAAAATAGCAGTAATTTCAGATATTCACGGGAATTTAGAAGCATTAAAAAAGGTTTTAGAAGATATTGAGAAAAGAGATGTTGAGAATATTATATGTGCTGGTGATTTAGTAGGCTATGGTCCTTACCAAAATGAAGTGATTGAATATATAAGTTCAAAAAATGTTTTGTTAATAGGTGGTAATTATGATAGAGCAGTTGCTTCAAATGATGTAAAGTATATAAAAGATTCTGATTTCAATAGAAATTTCGCATTACCTTGGAGTGTTGAAAAAGTTACTGAGAAGAATAAAAAATTATTAAAAAGACTTCCGGAGAGTTTAACTTTAACTGTAAATAACAAAGTAATTAAGATTGTGCATGGGAGTCCAACTAAAGTGAATCAATACTTGTTCGAGGATGGAGAGGATACAAAAGAAATAATGGAGAGTTTTGATGGTGATGTTTTAGTTTGTGCACATACGCATTTACCTTTTATAAAAGAGTTTGGTACAAAACTTTTGATTAATGATGGAAGCGTAGGTAAACCTAAAATTGGAAGTCATAATATTACATATGCGTTAATAAATATAGATGATAAAGTTTCAGCAGAAATTGTTGAGTTGAAACATGATAATACGCCGTTAATAGAAGAATTGAAAAAGTTGAATGTTCATGAAGCAGTTATAAAAAGTTTTGTTAATGGGGAATAATTTAAATAGTTTATCAATATAGAGAGGAGTTATTATATGAATTTATTTAATTTTGCTCTTGTGACTCTATTTATTGTAAATATGTTACTTGCAATATTGTTAATTTTTATTGAAAGAAGAAATCCAACATCAACATGGGCTTGGTTAGTAGTATTGTTTATTTTGCCAGGAATTGGTTTCTTTTTGTACTTATTATTAGGGCAAAACTTTCATAGGAAAAAAATGTTTGATTTAAAAAGTGAAGAAGATGCTTTGCACAAAAAACTTCTATTGCAGAATGAAGAGTTGATTCAAGCAAAGCTTACGATAAATGACTCAAAAGTTGATAGATATATTGATATGGTTAGAATGAATTATAGATATAGTAATTCTTTGTATACACAAAATAACGGTGTTAAAATATATACTAATGGAAATGATAAATTTACCCAACTTATTGAAGATATTAGAGGAGCTAAGCATCATATTCATATAGGTTACTATATATATAAGCCTGATAAGATTGGAAATGAAATTTTAGAGGAGCTGATTATAAAGGCTAAGAAGGGGATTAAGGTACGACTTCTTTATGATGCTATGGGTGGTAGAACAATTCCAAAGCATTTTTTTGATGAATTAAAAAAAGCTGGAGGGAAGGTTGCAATTTTTTTCCCTTCCAAAATACCGCACTTTAACATTCGTGTAAACTATAGAAATCATAGGAAGATTGCTGTGATTGATGGTAAAATCGGCTATGTAGGTGGTCTTAATATTGGTGATGAGTATTTAGGACGTAGTAAAATATTTGGATATTGGAGAGATACTCATTTAAGAATTTGTGGTGACGCAGTTGATAGTCTACAAAAGAGATTCTTACTTGATTGGAGATATGCATCAGAAGAAGAGATTCATTTTCACAAAAAGTATTTTCCTATCAAAGCAGATTGTGGAACTACAGGTATTCAGATAGTAACTAGTGGACCTGATGCTGAAGAACAAGAAATTAAAAATGGTTATTTGAAAATGATTCAGTCGGCTAAAAAGAGAATATATATTCAATCACCATACTTTGTTCCTGATGATAGTATTTTAGAATCTTTAAGAATAGCAGCTTTGTCAGGCGTTGATGTAAAAATAATGATTCCTAATATGCCTGATCATCCTTTTGTATATTGGGCAACATATTCTTATGTAGGTGATTTAATAAAATCAGGGGTTCGAAGTTATAAATATAATAAAGGATTTCTACATGCTAAAACTATAGTGGTTGATGGGGAAATTGCATCTGTAGGAACAGCAAATATGGACATAAGAAGCTACAAATTGAACTTTGAAGTTAATGCTTTTATTTATGATCATAATGTTGCAGGAGAAATTGAAAAAATATTCAATGAAGATATAAAGGAATCAGAAGAAATCACAAAAAATTTATATGATAAAAGGAGTAAAAGAATACAGTTTAAAGAGTCTATTGCTCGGTTGTTATCGCCAATATTATAGATTTAAAATAAAGATATGGAATAAAAAGTTAATTTTCTCTGAATAAAATAGATAATGCTAATATTAATAAAGTATTAAAAGCTTTAGTATTAAAGATATTTGGTATTATCTATTTTAGATTTTTTATGTTAAAAGAATTTATAAATTTATTATTATAAGTGTAAAGTATAATTGGATAATTATTTTTATTATAATGTAGTTTTATGGAATATCGTAGTAAGGGAGATATTGACTTGGAATTAAAAGTATATTATACTTCAAATAAAGTAAAGGACATATAAATATGGTGTATATGTTTAGTATTGTTATTAAAAATTGTAAATTATAAGAGTGAAGGTGTTTGCTTTGGGAGACTTTATTTTCAAAATTGAAAATCTAAAAAGTGTTAATTTGGTAGGAGATAATCTAAAAGGTTTAAATCTAAACATAAAATCTAGTGAAGTACACGCGTTGGTAGGGAGCAATGATTCTATTACAAGAACATTTATTAAATCTATCTCGGGAGAAGAAAAGGATGTATTAGGTAAAGTAATATTTAAAGAAGAAAATTTAGATATGAATCAAATTAATACCAATAAAGATATCTCATTTTTATTTCAGGAGTCTACATTAGTAGATACACTATCAGTTTACGAAAATATAGTGTTGAATTATTTTCCTAAAAAAAGACCTTTTCCTTTTATTAATTGGAAAAGATCTAAAGAAAATGCAATGAGAATATTAGAAGACTTAAATTTTAGTGTCAATTATAAGCAAAAAGTCTCAAAATTATCAAGTGAGCAAAAAAAAATAGTTTACATAGCAAAAATATTTTACAATAATCCAGAACTTATAATTATGTACAACCCTACTGAAGATCTGAGTTCAGAGTATGTTCAAAAGTTATACCAACTTATTGATAAATGTAAAAATGAAGGCAAAAGTATTTTATATGTCACAAAACAATGGGAAGAAGCTTTAAAAGTTGGGGACAGAATTTCTATTTTATCAGAAGGTGTAGTGAAAAAAACTTTTATAGCAGATGAAGCAAAAAAGAATCCTCAGGAAGTATTAAATCTTTTAGGAAAATTTAATTATAAAAAAAGTGAAACAAAAATAGATTATGAGAGTGAAGAAGTTTTAGATGCAGTATTTAGAGCTGCTGAATTTTTGACTTCCGAATATGAGTTAAAAGATGTATTGCTATTATTATCTAAACAAGTTATTAAATTTATGAATGCGGATGGCTGTACTATTCATTTAATAGATGAGAGTACTAATACTATTATAGATACTTTGGAATTTAAAATTAAAGAGGAATTACAAGCCAAGTTAAAAGAAGAATTTATTCTGAATGTAGTTCATAAAAATGATTTATATTATTCAAATAAACGTGAAAAAGATTATCTCTCAATTTTTGAATTAAACAATAAAGTCAAGACAATCATTTGTGTTCCTGTTTTGATAAGATCTCGTGTAACTGGAATTATTCAAATATACTACGAAAGACTATATGCTCATTCCAGAGATGAAGCGAAATACTTATCTGCTTTTGTACGGCATGCTGCAATTGCAATTGAAGATACAAGGTTGATGGGTAGGTCAGCTTTGCTTCAAGAGAGTCATCATAGAATTAAAAACAATCTTCAATCGATTGTTAATCTTATAGCTTTGCAGAAGAAAGTAGGAGAGAAAGAAAAAAGTTATGAGTTAGATAATATTCTTGATAATATTATTTCACGCATAAAGAGTATTGCTGCGGTTCATGATCTTTTGGCTACAGATAAATTAGGGAGAAGTATTATAAATATAAAGGATATAGTAGTAAGAATTTCAAGTTTTTTTAAATCTATGAAT
Source organism: Clostridium sediminicola (assembly GCF_050402865.1). NCBI lineage: Bacteria > Bacillati > Bacillota > Clostridia > Eubacteriales > Clostridiaceae > Clostridium > Clostridium sediminicola. Next base: position 27,596 of record NZ_BAABMF010000007.1, on the reverse strand, counting down.
GTAGAGTTAGATATATGTTTAGAGTTAGATGATATATTTATACCTTATAATAAAGCTACTTCAATTGCTTTAATAATAAACGAATTAATTAGTAATTGTTTGAAACATGCTTTTATTGGTGAGAGCAAGGGAATTATTGCTGTGAGATGTAAACGTCTAAAAGATGTTGTTTTATTATCAGTGGAAGATAATGGGGTTGGATTACCAAAAGATTTTGAAAAAAATAATATGGATAGTTTAGGTGTATCTATTGTCTCATCAATTGCAAAATACGAATTTAAAGGGAGTATAGAGTTTATTCCATTAGAAAAAGGTACGAAAGTAGAAATAAAGTTGATGAATGATAAGGTTTTTGTGACATATAAGAAATATAATTAATATTTAGGGGGGGACGTTTGTGGAAAAACCATTAAGAATTTTGATAGCTGAAGATGAATATTTATGTCTAATGGGTTTATCTGCTAATTTAAAACAACTTGGTCATGAAGTTATCGGTGAGGCTATCGATGGTAATGAACTTGTAGAAATTGCAAGAAAAAACAAACCAGATTTAATAATAACTGATATTAATATGCCACTTTTAGATGGAATTGAAGCAATTAAAAAGCTTAATGAACAATTGATTATTCCAAGTATAATTGTAAGTGGATATCATGATAGAGAACTAATTGAAAAAGCATCAAAACAAGGAGTGTTTAATTATTTAATCAAGCCTATAGATATCCAAGATTTAAAAGTTGCTATTGAAATTACTATGTCAAAATATGAGGAATTTGAAAAAATAAAGAGTGAGCTTAACGATACTCAAAATGCACTTAAACGGCGTAAATATATAGAGAAAGCTAAAGGAATTTTAATGGATAGATTTAGTTTAAGAGAAGATGATGCAATGAAGCGATTGCAAAAAATGAGTAGAGATAAGAATAAAAAAATGATTGACATAGCTAAGGAAATAATAAAGGCTAGTGAAATTTTAAGTAATTAAATTAATTTGTACTTGACATTTAATTATGATAGTAATATACTTTAAATGTGTACAAGATGTTTTGTAATTTGTCGGATGTATACGGTTAAATTTGAAAATAATATTATAAAAATCTATTTCTATTTTTGTTGTATTACATATTTAGAATAGAGAATAACCTAAAAGTTGGTCGCAAAATTTCTTAACAGTGATTTAAACTGATTATTAAATAGTTAGTGTTGTGCTTATGATTGGTACAAAGTGACTATATTGGTTGTGGATGAGATTGTGATAATTTAATATTTAGAATTCTGAGTTTATGATAGATTCAGGGTTCTTGAGGTTATGGTGCCTCGTAAGAACATGTTTAAGGTTTTTATGCCTTTGCGTGTATTTACGAGGCACTTATTTTTTGTGATAATTATTTCTAAAATAAAATGTGCTTAAATGATGGCTTAATATGAGGAGGTGTAATGAATTAAGGATTAATCAATTCAAAAGTCTATAAATATTAGTTTTGTAAATAATTTAATTTTAGGAGGGTTTTTATGAAAAAAATATTAGCTTTATTAATGGTGTTAACTTTAGCATTTACAGGGTGCGCAACTAAAAATAATTCAAATGCAGGAAATGTAACTGACGCTAATGCTGAAAAAACTGAAGGAATAATCGTTGGCATGTCTTTCCAGGAAATGGATAATCCTTATTTCATTACAATGAAAGAAGCAATAGAAGAAGCAACAGATTTAATAGGAGCTGAACTTATTATAACAGATGCTCGTCATGATGTAAGTAAACAAATTAGCGATATAGAAGATATGATTCAAAAGGGTGTTAAGATTTTATTATTAAACCCAACTGATAGTGTTGGTGTTGAAGCGGCTGTTGTTGAAGCTCAAAAATCAGGAGTTATTGTTGTTGCTATTGATGCACAAGCAAATGGTCCTATTGATTCTTTTGTAGGTTCTAAAAACTATGATGCAGGTTACTTAGCAGGACAACAAATGGCAAAAGATTTAAGTGGAAAGGGTAAAGTTGCGATTCTAAATGGTATTCCAGTAGTTCCTATACTTGAAAGAGTAAGAGGTTTTGAAGCTGCTATGAAAGAATATGCTGATATTGAAATCGTTGACAACCAAAATGGTAAACAAGAACGTAGTGCAGCTATGGCTGTAACAGAAAACATGTTACAAGCTAATCAAGATTTAGATGCTATATTTAGTGTTAATGATACTGGTGCTTTAGGATCTTTAGCAGCTATTGAGGGTGCGGGAAAAGACGTTGCTCTTTATAGTGTAGATGGTCATCCAGAAGCAGTTGAAGCAGTGTTGGATGGGAAAATATTCAAAGCTACAGTAGCTCAATATCCTCGTGATCAAGTTAGAATTGGTTTTGGTATAGCATTAGCTAAATACCTAGGTGCTCATGTTCCAGCTGAAGTACCAGTAGATGTTGAATTATTAACAAGTGAAAATGCTAAAGGATTTAGTTGGTAAGAATAATAATTAAAAAATGGCACTCTGGATATACAGAGTGCCACTCTTAAATAAATAATATAAAAGAAGAGGGAGGTTAAGATGGATAAAATTCTACAGTTACAGGATATAGTTAAGGAGTTTCCGGGAGTAAAAGCATTAGATGAAGTGAATTTAGATTTAACTAGTGGAGAAATTCATGCTCTTGTAGGTGAAAACGGAGCTGGAAAATCCACATTAATGAAGATTTTATCTGGAATTTATAAACCTACCAGTGGGAAAATATTTTTTAAAGGCAAAGAAATCCATTTAGATAACACAAAACAAGCTCAGGAATTAGGAATTGCAATAATACATCAGGAGTTTAGTTTGATTCCATACTTAAATTCCGTAGATAATATATTTTTAGGAAGAGAGCTAAGAAAAAAGAATGGTTTATTAAATAGGAATTTAATGAGAGAAAAGGCTAAAGAATTATTAAATAAAATTGACGTTGAAGTTGACTTGGATAAAACAGTATCAGAATTAAGTGTAGCGGAGCAACAATTCATTGAAATAGCAAAAGCTATATCTGTTAATGCGGAACTATTGATATTAGATGAACCAACTGCTACGTTAACAGAAGGAGAAGTTAAGCATCTTTTTAATTTAATGAAGAATCTTCAAAAAAATGGTGTAACTATGGTATTTATTTCTCATCATATGGACGAACTTTTCCAGATTGTTGACAGAATGACTGTTTTACGAGATGGTAAATGGATTGGAACAGATTCTATGGAAAACGTTACTGAACAAGATATTATTCGAATGCTGGTAGGTAGAGAATTGAAGGATACATTCCCTAAAAGCTTGGGTTCTAAATTTGATAAAGAAGTTGTTCTAGAAGTCAAAAACCTTAAAAACAAAAAAGTTAATGGAGTATCGTTTAAGTTGCATAAAGGGGAAATTCTTGGTCTTTCAGGTTTGGTAGGTTCAGGAAGAACTGAAACCGTTAGAGCATTAATTGGAGCAGATAAAGCAGAGGAAAAAGTAATTGAAATTAAAGGTAAAAATATTAGAATAAAATCTCCTTATGAAGCGCTAAATCATGGCATTGCTTTGATACCAGAGGATAGAAAAAACCAGGGACTGGTTTTAGAAGCATCTGTTAGGAATAATATTAGTTTAGGTTCTATAAATAAGATTGTAAATAAATATAGTTTACTAAATAAAATAAAAGAGAAAAATATAGTTGATGAATATATATCAAGCTTAAAGATAAAGACACCAAGTTCTTTGCAATGGGTTAAAAACTTAAGTGGTGGTAATCAACAAAAAGTAGTTATAGCAAAATGTTTAAATACTGAAAGTGGTATTCTAATTTTTGATGAACCCACTAGAGGGATTGACGTAGGAGCAAAAGCAGAAATATACAAGTTGATGAAAGAACTGGTTGACAATGGTATTTCTATAATTATGATATCATCTGAGCTTCCAGAAATTTTAGGCATGAGTGACAGGATATTAGTTATGCATAAGGGTAATATTGCAGGAGAACTTTCTAGAGAGGAAGCAAGTCAAGAAAGAATTATGTATTATGCAACCGGGGGTGGAATTAATGAGTGAATCAACTAAAAATAATAAACAATTGAAAAAGAGTATTATAAAAAGAGAATCAACAATTGGTTTAAGAAAGGAATTAATTACCTTTATTGGCTTTATTGTTTTATGTATACTAATGGCAATATCATCTAGAAGATTTTTATCTCCTGATAATTTAATGAATATTGTTAGACAAGTATCAATTAATGGAGTTTTAGCAGTAGGTATGACTTTTGTAATTTTAACATCAGGTATAGACCTTTCAGTTGGAGCTGTTATGGCATTTACTGGAACTATTATGGCAGGTGCAATGGTTAATCTAGGGTTACATCCTGCGGTAGCAGTACTAGTTGGTATCTTAATAGGTGCTATCATTGGTTTGATAAATGGAACATTGATAGCATATGCAAAGATGCCTCCAATAATTGTTACTCTTGCTATGATGGAAATTCCTAGAGGATTAGCTCTTTTATACACAGGAGGATATCCTTTAGCAGGTTTACCAAAATCTTTTTCTTTCATTGGTCGCGGATATCTGTTTAATGTAATACCAATGCCAGTTATTATTATGTTAATTATTTACGCAATTGCTTATGTGATTTTAAATCATCTACCAATAGGAAGATATATATATGCTATTGGAGGCAATGAAGAAGCTGTTCGTTTATCAGGTGTTAAAGTTAAAAAATACAAAATCATGGCATACGTTATAAGTTCTGTTACAGCAGCTATTAGTGGAATGGTATTGACTTCAAGATTAATGTCTGGTCAACCAATGGCTGGTGTAGGATTTGAATTAGATGCAATAGCAGCAGTTGTATTAGGTGGAACAGATATAGCAGGAGGACGTGGCCATATTGTTGGAACTTTAATAGGTGCACTAATAATAGGAGTTTTAAGTAATGGGTTGAATCTTATGGGAGTATCACCTTACTTCCAAAGAGTTATTAAAGGGCTAATAATCCTTTTGGCAATCTACTTTAGTTCTAAAAAGAAAAAATAAGTTTCAAATAAATAATGATATAAATGTTTATTAAAAATATATAAAAACAATAATTGAAAATATATGAGGAGGGTTTACTATGAAAAAATTACCTGAAATGATGAAGGCGGTAGTAGTTCATGCGCCTGGAGATTATAGATTAGAAGAGGTTCAAAGACCAAAAGCAGGTGCTGGGGATGTTGTTGTAAAAATTGGTCACGCAGGAATCTGTGGAAGTGATTTAAAAGCATCACATGGATCTGATATGTTCTGGGGTGGAGACAATCCTTGGCTAAAAGCACCGGTTATACCTGGTCATGAGTTTTATGGTATTGTTGTGGAATTAGGAGAAGGTGCAGCTGAAAAACATAATATAAAAATAGGAGATAGAGTAACAACAGATCAAATTAACCCATGTGGAGAATGTAGATTCTGTAAAAGTGGTAAGTATTGGATGTGTGAAGTTCATAACATTTATGGTTTTCAAAAGGATGTTGCTGAAGGATCAATGGCAGAATATATGAAATTTGGATCTAATTCTGAAATTTATAAAATTCCAGATAGATTAACTTTTGAAGAAGCTAGTATATTAGAGCCTATGGCATGTGCGATTCATACAATACAAAGAGCAAATATAGAATTTGAAGATGTAGTAGTATTGGCAGGTGCAGGGACTTTAGGTCTTTGTATGGTTCAGTTGATTAAATTAAAAACTCCTAAGAAATTAATTGTATTGGATTTAGATAATGAAAGATTAGCAACTGCTAAAAAGTTTGGAGCAGATTTAGTATTAAATCCAAAAGAAGAAGATGTAATGAAAATTGTCAAAGAACTTACAGGAGGTTACGGTTGTGATGTATATATTGAAGCTACTGGATCACCTGTTGGAGTTAAACAAGGATTACAAATGATTAGAAAACTAGGTAGATTTATAGAGTTTAGTGTATTTGGACAAGAAACTACTACTGACTGGAGTGTTATTGGGGACAGAAAAGAATTAGATGTAAGAGGTTCTCATTTATCACCATATACATATCCTGTTGCTATTGACCTATTTGAAAGAGGATTAGTTAGTGCAGAAGGAATTGTGTCAGCTGTGTACGATCTTAAAGATTTTAAAGAAGCATTTGAAAAAGCTGAAAATCCTAAAAATAAAAAGATATTATTAAAGCCATAAGGATTATATTGACAGGTCATAAAGTTTAAATGACCTGTCAATATAAGTTAGTAGGTATAATAACAAGTACAAAAAAGATTAGAAATAGTATTAAAAAAAGGAGCTGGGAATATGAAATATGTAATTGGTGTAGATATTGGAACACAAGGAACAAAAGCAGTACTAATAAATGATACTGGTGATGTGTTAGCACACAATTATAAAGGTTATGATGTTGAAACACCTAAACCTTCATGGGCTCAACAATGGCCTGAACCTTGGGTGGATGCAACCTTTGCAACAATAAAGGGAGTAGTTGACCAATCAAAAGTTAACATAGAAGATATAAAAGGTGTAGCTATTAGTAGTTTGTATGGTGGTTCTGGGATACCAGTTGATAAAGAAATGAATCCTTTAGCACCATGTTTAATATGGATGGATCGTAGAGCAGAAGAAGAAGTTAAATGGGTTAAAGAAAATATTGATTTAGATGAATTATTCCAAGTTACAGGTAATTCAGTTAATTCATATTTTGGATTTACAAAAATTCTTTGGATGAAAAACAATCTTGATATTTGGGACAAAATAAAATACTTATTGCCGCCAGCATCATACATAGTTTATAAACTAACTGGAGAAGTTGCAGTAGATCATTCTTCAGCAGGAAATATTGGTGGAGTATATGATTTAAAGGAAAGAAAATGGTCTGCTAATATGCTTGATAAATTAGGAGTACCAGTTGAATTTTTCCCTGAAAGATTAGTTGAGTGTACTGAAATTGTGGCAGGAATTACTGAAGAAACAGCTAAAAGAACAGGATTAAAAGTTGGTACTCCAATTATCTGTGGAGGTGTTGATGCACCAGTAGCTACAGTAGGTGCAGGAGCTTTTAATGAAGGAAATCATGTTGCAATGACAGGAACTTCAATGTGTTGGGGTTTTGTAACTGAAGAGCCCAATCTTTCTGAAAATCTAGTAAGTATGCCTCATACAATAGATTCAAAAAATAAAATCTATACATTTGGTGGAGCAGCAACTGCTGGAGCTGTAGTTAGATGGTTTAGAGATGCTTTAGGAGGAGAAGAATTAGCTCAAGAGAAAGAAACTGGAGTTAATGCCTATGCATTGTTAGAAGAAAAATCAAAAGATGTACCAGCAGGTTCAGAAGGTTTACTTTTACTTCCTTACTTCATGGGTGAAAGAAGTCCAATATGGGATAGTAAAGCAAGAGGAACAATATTAGGCCTAAGTTTAGTTCATCACAAGGGCCACTTATATAAAGCATTTATGGAAGGCGTAGCTTATTCATTACGTCATAACATGGAAATGGTAGATGGAACGGGTGTGAAGTTAGACAAAGAAATTATTCTTGTAGGTGGAGTATCCAAATCAAAGCAATGGCCACAAATTTTTGCTGATGTTACAGGAAAACCAGTGAAAATCATAAAAAATGACGTTGAAGCACCATTAGCAGATGCTTTATTAGCAGGCTTAGGCACTGGAGTTTTTGAAGATTCAAGTATAATATCTGAATGGTTAGAATTTGATAGTACAATAGAACCTAATCCAGAAAATATAAAACTATATGATGAAATTTTCGAAGAATATAAGAAAGTTTACGTTAATTTAAAAGATAATATGTCAGCGTTAAATAGTATAAGAAATTAAAAAATCATTAGTTGTAAGTTAGGAGGCGAATCATGGAAAATTTATATAAAGTGATGTCTGACATAAAAGCCCTTGCTAAAGAAGTAGGCAGTGTTCAACTTACTAACTTTAGAAAGAAATTTCTTTTAATTGATTCAAAGTCCACTTGTATAGACTTAGTAACAGAAGTAGATAAGCTTTCAGAAGATATAATACTAAATCATATTAAGAATACTTATCCTGAACATGCTATACTTTCAGAAGAAAGTGGGATTTTTGAAAATGAATCAGATTACCTTTGGATTATTGATCCTCTTGATGGTACGAATAACTATGCTAATGGGATACCTTGGTTTGGAATCTCTATAGCACTCCAATATAAAAATGAAACAGTATTAGGAGTTGTTTATGTACCTGTTATGGATGAAATATTCTCCGCAATAAAAGGTGAAGGCGCATTTTTAAATGAAAGAAAATTAGAAGTAGGATGTAAAAATAAATTAAATGAATCAATTGTAGCCAGTGGGTTTCCTTACGATAGGTCAATTAATGAAGTGAATAATGTTTCTTATGCATCGAAAATTATTCCTAAAATAAGAGGCTTCAGGAGATGTGGTGCAGCGGCTATTGACCTTTCATATGTTGCAGCAGGATATTTTGATGGATATTGGGAAGTAGATGTAAAGACTTGGGATGTTGCAGCAGGAATACTTTTAGTTCATGAAGCCGGTGGAGATATAATTCACTTTAGAGATGATAGAAATGTATCTATTATTGCTGGCAATGAGGTAATATGCAAATTATTACTTTGTGAAATTGAAGCGGTGGATAAAAAATTATAGATACTTCTTTAGCTAGCTTTATTGGGAGGTTATAATGGGAAAATATTTATTAGGTCTAGATAATGGTGGGACAAATACAAAGGCAGTTATTTTTGATATTGATGGAAATACAGTAGCTACAGCATATGAACAAGTTGAGTTAATTACCCCTGGAGAAGGGCGTACAGAGCGAGACATGGATGTTTTATGGGAGGTTAATTGTTCAGTCATAAAAAGAGCAATAGAAAATGCAAAAATAGAACCAAGGGAGATTTTAGGATTATCACTTTCAGGGCATGGAAAAGGCCTTTATTTATGGGGAAAAGATAAGAAACCTGCATATAAAGGTATTGTTTCAACTGATACAAGGGCATATATGTATCCGGAAAAATGGCAAAAGGATGGTACTGCTGAGAAAATTTTTGAAAAAACTTGTCAAAAAGTTTTAGCGTGCCAACCAGTATCTCTAGTCAGTTGGTTAAAGGATAATGAACCTGAAGTTATTCAAAATACGCAATGGATATTTGGTGTTAAGGATTATATCAGATTCAAACTTACAGGAGAGGCTAATGCTGAAATTACTGACATTTCAGGATCTAACTTTGTAAATATTAGAGAAGCAAAATATGACAAAGAGCTATTGTGTGATTTTGGATTAGAAGATATATATGACAAATTGCCTCCATTAAAATATTCAACAGAGGTATCAGGTTATATTACACCTCAAACTAGTAAAAAAACTGGTCTTGCTATAGGTACACCAGTTGCCGCTGGAATGTTTGATATTGATGCATGTGCTATTGCTATGGATATAACTGATGAAGAAAATCTTTGCGTAATTGCAGGCACATGGAGTATCAATGAATATATTGCAACGGAGCCAGTTCTTAATAAAACCGTGATGATGAATTCACTATATTGTATTCCTGGTTACTACCTGGTAGAAGAATGTAGTCCTACGTCTGCTGCTAATAATGAATGGTTCTTAAATAAATTTATGCAAGAAGAAAAAGCATTAGCTGAAAAAAGAGGAATAAGTGTTTACGAAATAATTAATGGAATGGTGGAATCTGTTAAACCTGATGAACAGAACATTATATTTTTACCTTATATTTTTGGTTCAAATTACAATCCTCAGGCTAAAGCATCTTTTATTGGAATGGATAGTTCCCATACAAAAGAACAAATAGCTCGTTCAGTTTTTGAGGGAGTAGTTTTTTGTCATAAGATCCATATTGAAAAACTCTTTATGAATCGTTCAAAACCTAAATCAGTAAGACTGGCTGGAGGAGCTGCAAATTCTAAAGTTTGGGTTCAAATATTTGCAGATGTACTCAATTTACCTATTGAAATTATTGAAACAAAGGAATTAGGGGCATTAGGAGCTGCCATGGCCGCAGGAGTAGCAGCAGGAGTATTTGAAAACTTAAAAGATGCAGCTAATAAATTAGTTAAAATTAAACAGCGAGTAGAACCTATTAGGGAAAATGTTAAAATCTATCAATCTAAATTTGAATTATATAAAGAAACTTCTCAAGTTTTGGATAGTTTATGGAAAAAATTCTAAAGACTTGTTAATTTAATGGAGGTTTTTATGACATATCTATTGGGTGTATATGAGAAATCAATGCCAAATTATCTTTCGTTAGAAGAAAAATTAAAAGCAGGAAAATCTGCGGGTTTTGATTTTATGGAAATTAGTATTGATGAAACTGATGAGAAACTAGAAAGACTTTATTGGAGTTATGATGATAAAAAAGAATTAGTAGATGCAATGTATAAAATGGAAATGCCTATAAAAACAATGTGCTTAAGTGGACATAGAAAATATCCATTAGGGAGTAATTTTGAATCAACAGTCAATAAGGGTATGGAAATAATGAGAAAAGCTATTGATTTTGCAAGTGATATAGGGATTAGAATAATTCAAATAGCAGGGTATGATGTCTATTATGAAGAATCTTCACCTGAAACAATAGAACGTTTCGGTATGAATTTAAAAGAAAGTGTAGAATATGCAGCAAAAAAAGGAGTTCTTCTAGGTTTTGAAACAATGGAAACGGAATTCATGAATACTGTTGAAAAAGCTATGAGATATGTGGAAAAGATTAATTCACCGTATTTGAATGTTTATCCAGATATAGGTAATATCACAAACGCATCAAAGATGTATAACACTAATGTTATAGATGATATATCTAAAGGAATAGGAAAAGTTGTAGCTGTACATTTGAAAGAAACTATCCCAGGTATATTTAGAGAAGTTCCATTTGGCACTGGTCATGTTGAATTTGAAAGGGTTATAAAAGAGTTAAGAAAATCAGGTGTTAATATGTTTACAGGAGAGTTTTGGTATAAAGAAAACTCTGATTGGAAAAAAGAATTAGAATTTGCATGTAATTTTTTAAGATCAAAATTTGACTAAATATTTTCCATAACATTATAAATTCAATTTGCACTCACAAATTTTTTATAATGGAGGGGATAAATTTATGTTGGGGCCTAAAGGTCTGTAGGATGTGCTACTTTACGTGTGAGACGGTTTCATCTTATAGTGTAATTTAAAAGTAAATTAAGACTAAAAGGGAGGGAACTCATGTTAGAGGGATTAAAAGAAAAGGTACTAAAGGCAAATCTTGAACTACCAAAGAGAGGTTTAATTACTTACACTTGGGGTAATGTGAGTGGGATTGATAGAGAAGAGGGATTGGTTGTAATTAAACCAAGTGGAGTTTCTTATGATAATATGATAGCTAGCGATATGGTAGTTATAGATTTAGAAGGAAATGTTGTGGAAGGTGAACTGAACCCCTCATCGGACACGCCAACTCATCTTGTTTTATACAAAGCTTTCCCAGAACTGGGTGGAGTTGTACATACTCACTCTCCTTGGGTTACAAGTTGGGCACAAGCAGGAAAGGAAATACCTTGTTTTGGTACCACACATGCCGACTATTTTTATGGAACAATACCTTGTACTCGAAAAATGACAAAAGAAGAAGTTGAAAATGAATATGAATTAGAGACTGGAAATGTAATAGTTGAAAGATTTAGTGGAATGGATGCTGTTGCAGTTCCGGGGGTTATAGTTTATAACCATGGACCATTTGCATGGGGGAAAAATCCGATGGTAGCTGTCCATAATGCTGTAGTTATGGAAGAAGTTGCAAAAATGGCATATAGGACTTTAACTTTAAATAAAGAACAAACAGAAATAGAAAACTATATGTTAGATAAACATTTTTTAAGAAAACATGGCGTTGATGCTTATTATGGTCAGAAATACTAATTAAAATAGAGCGAATTACAGCTCTTTTTTTTATGCTTAAATTATCTGATTGAAGAAGGGCTACTTATTTGTTAAAATTATAATTAGCAAAAGAAGTATAAAATTTAGCTGATTTCACGGAGGAAGAAGTATGGGAGAATTATCGGGAAATTATAGAATTGAAAAAGATTCCCTTGGGAAGCTTAGAATTCATTCTAGTGTATATTATGGTATTCATACTGCAAGGGCACTAGAAAATTTTAGTATAGATAAGAGTACAGTAAATTTAAATTTAATATATGCAATGGTTACGGTGAAAAAAGCAGCAGCTATGGCTCATAAAAGATTAAAGGAAATGGATAGTAAGATTGCAGACGCTATTGTAGAGGCATGTGATAAAATCTTGGATGGACATTTTGATGATGAGTTTAGGGTTAATCCATATCAAGGGGGAGCAGGAACTTCTACTAATATGAATGTTAATGAAGTTGTAGCTAACATTGCTCTTGAAATAATAGGAGAAGAAAAGGGTAGATATGATATTATTCATCCCATTGGGCATGTTAATTTAAGTCAGTCTACAAACGATGTTTATCCTACTTCACTTAGAATAGCAGCTATTAAATTAATAAGAAAGTTGAGTAAAAGTTTTGCAGCGTTGCAAGAAACTCTTCAGGAAAAGGAAAATGAATTTGCGGATATTATTAAGCTAGGTAGAACTCAGTTAATGGATGCAGTTCCTATAATGGTTGGACAGGAATTTGGAGCATATGCAAAGGCAATAGCTAGAGATAGGTGGAGAATATATAAAGTTGAAGAAAGACTTAGAGAGATGAATATTGGAGGGACTGCAGTTGGTACTGGTATCAATGCTTCTCAAAAATATATTTATATTGTAACAGATTATATTCAGTCGCTGACAGGGCTTGGAATGGCTAGAAGTGATTATCCTATAGATACTACTCAAAATATGGACGTATTTGTGGAAGTGTCAGGATTATTGAAATCTGCGGCAGTAAATTTTATGAAGATTTCAAATGATTTAAGATTATTGAACTCAGGGCCTAAAGGTGGTATTGGTGAAATAATTTTACCTTCAGTTCAAGCAGGTTCATCTATAATGCCAGGTAAAGTTAATCCAGTTATTCCTGAAATGGTTGCTCAAGTTTCCATGAAGATTATCGCTAATGATAGTGCTATTACAACAGCTGCTTATAGTGGGCAACTACAATTGAATGCTTTTGGACCATTAATATCTCACTGTTTATTGGAATCACTAGAACTTATGGATAGTGTGGTAAATAAATTTAAAGATAAATGTATTAATAATATTTCTGTAGATGTGGAGAAGTGTAATGAAAATTTACAAAACTCTACTTCATTAATCACAGCAGTTGTTAATTATATTGGATATGACAAAGCAGCGGAAATAGCTAAAAAAGCTATGAAAGAAGGAAAAACTATTAAGAAAGCTTTAGAAGATGAGGAATTGTTTTCAAAAGAAGAACTAGAAAATATCTTAAATCCGTATGGAGTTACTAGTGCTGGAACACCAGGGAAAAAGGGAGGAAATTAAATGAGTGGATTGAATGGAACACCTCGTGCAAATAGAGTGCATATTGCTTTATTCGGAAAAACTAATGCAGGTAAATCAAGTATTATAAATGCTGTAACGGGTCAAGAATTAGCCTTAGTATCAGATGTTAAAGGGACTACTACAGACCCTGTATATAAATCAATGGAATTATTGCCTTTAGGGCCAGTCGTATTAATAGATACAGCGGGACTTGATGATATTAGTGAGCTAGGAGAATTAAGAAAGAAGAAAACAATAGAAGTACTTAATAAAACCGATATAGCTTTACTAATAATGGATGGAACTATTGGGGTAACTGATTATGATGTGGATATATTAGAGCAGATAAAAGCTAAGAAAGTTCCAGTTATTGTGGTTTTAAACAAAATAGATCTAACTGAAATCACAAAGAATGAAATTAAAGAATTGCAGAAAAAACTTAAATGCAAAGTTATTGCAACTAGTGCAAATTCTAAAAAAGGGATAAATGAATTAAAAGAAGCTTTGGCTAAATCAGTTCCAGAAGAAGAAGATAAATTTAAAATAGTAGGAGATTTGATTTCTCCTGGAGACTTTGTAGTGCTTGTTACTCCAATTGATAAAGCAGCTCCAAAGGGAAGACTAATTCTTCCACAACAACAGACTATAAGAGATATATTAGAAAGTGATGCAATGGCTGTTGTAACTAAGGAATTTGAGCTTAGAGAAACTTTAGAGAATCTAGGTAAAAAACCTAAAATGGTAATTACTGATTCACAAGCCTTTTTAAAGGTATCGGCTGATACTCCAAAGGATATCTTGATGACTTCATTCTCAATTTTGCTTGCGAGAAACAAAGGTGATTTACCTGAACTAGTTAGAGGTGCGAAAGCTATTGCAAAATTAAAGGATGGAGATAAAATTCTTGTATCTGAAGGTTGTACTCACCATAGACAGTCAGATGATATTGGTAGTGTTAAGATTCCTAGATGGATAAGACAAATAACAGGTAAGCAAATAGAATTTGAATACACAAGTGGTATGTCTTTCCCTGAAAATATAGATGAATATGCATTAATTGTTCACTGTGCAGGATGCATGCTTAATAGAACTGGAATGATGCATAGAATAGGCCAAGCAGAAGAAATTGGGGTACCTATTGTTAATTATGGTGTTTTAATTGCTTATGTACATGGGATACTTGATAGAGCACTTAAACCATTTCCACTAGCTCGGATGGTCTGGGAAGAAGAATAGATTATGACAGTTTACAGTTGACAGTGCTCAGTTTACAGTAAAGGAAAGCTTTCGCTAATGCGAAAGCTTTTGATTTTTCGGCGAGCTTTAATTGTAAGGGTTGTCTTACTTTGTTGATTGTTTCCAATAGTCATTATATTTATCGCTAGTGCATAGGAAACTTTTATTATGTTTAATCAGTGAATTGAATGGTCTTAAATAATTTATTCCATTTAGAATAAGTCTGGCAGTAAGCTTTGTGTAATGTAAATGCCTCATAGGTATCTAAGTTTGCTGGGTCTAGTACATATTCAGTGTTATTTACAACATATAAATAAAGTTCTTTTGCTGTTTGGAATTTATTATTTATATCCGTTACATTATCATTGAAAATTTGTTCTATAATCTGCGCAAATTCTTCATTTGCTTTTATGTGATTTTCTTTTGAATAACTATAGCCTATTGTCAAAGTTTTAGTCTTTTCATCAAAGGAAAAAGGTCCATTTCCGTCATAATACCTATAATCATATAACGAATTTTTAGGAATATAAAAAATGGTAACAGCACGACGAAGAGTTTCAAATTCTTTCTTTGAATCAATAGTTTCAAGTATAACTTGAGTATCACCATTTAAAAGAGCGGTAATAACAGAATTAAAATCTTTTAAATGATCTCCAAGATATTCTTTTCCGTTTTCTGGCAAACAATATGGATTATACTTAA
The DNA here is from genome assembly GCF_050402865.1 of Clostridium sediminicola. NCBI lineage: Bacteria > Bacillati > Bacillota > Clostridia > Eubacteriales > Clostridiaceae > Clostridium > Clostridium sediminicola. Next base: position 12,188 of record NZ_BAABMF010000007.1, on the reverse strand, counting down.
AAGATTCTTCTTCTGGTGTTTCTGATACTGAATTACTTGTTGCTTTTAAATTTTGCTGGTTATCTATTACCGTAGAAGAACTACAGGCTGAAAAAGAAAAAGTTAATAAAAGTACTAGAAATAGCCTGATTATTCGTTTCATATTATATCTCCTTTCGTATATATAGATGAACTTCTTGGATGATATATATAATGCACAATCCAGCATAATTGTGAATTGTGCACTGTGAATTATCTTTGTTTGTAGTACATCATTCCATTCTCTAAATAAATATCAATCTTATCAGTGTTATACAAATAAGATAAGTAGGCTGAAACAGTGAGGAAAATTACAAAATAATGCCTATTACTAAATGGATTATCCTTACTACCAAATGGACGATGGTTAGGAATTATTATTTTTTGTGTAACTTGCTCTTTAGTAAGTGGCTGGTCCAAAAAGTTGTAAATTATATCTAAAAATCTGTCTATATGTTCTAAATTCTTTTCAACCACTGATGGGATCTCATCTTTGGGTATAATATTTTTTGAATGTGAAAGAACAAAATAATCAGCATCAATATTATTTATAGAGTGAAGAGTTTCAATACTCTGTGCTATATCAATAGTATATGGAAAGAAATATGTATCCAATACTTTTTTGCTATACAAACCATCTGCAAGGTAACAAACTCTATCTGGAGTTACTACCCCTATTTGACCAGGGGAATGACCTTTTAGTGAAATAATATTAAACTCTTCGTTGTTTATTACATTTATTCCTATGTCTAAAACACTATCAACAACATCTGATTCATAATCTTTAAAAATCTCTCTAGGTGGTGCAGAATTAAATAATGCATAACTAAGAAGATCTTTATTTTCTATAAAAGCTTTTTCTATCTTTGAAGTATATATTAATAACTCTGGATATCGCTTTCTAAAATACTCGTTTCCTGCTTCGTGGTCAGCATGAGCATGTGTAGATATTATATGCTTAAGTGCCAAATTATTTTCTTTTAGAATATTATTAATTTGCTCTTCATTTGCTTCATCATACCCGGTGTCAATTAATAGAGCAGATTTATCTTTAAATACGTAAACACCAGTATTTGTCTTTGATTTAATAATATGCGAGGCTTTGTTTATTTTTTCTAATTTCATTTCTTTTGTTATTCTCCTTTATTTATTATGTATAGTGCACAGTTGAGGATGATATCCTTCACTGTAAACTGTTAACTGTAACCTATTTTTTAAAGTAGTACATTTTACCATCTTCCAAAGAAATGTCAATTTTATCGTTATTGTATAAGTATGATAAGAATGCTGAAGCTGATGTGAGATTTAAAAAGTAATCAAACTTTGAAAGCTTCAGTTCATTTAAAACGATTATATTTTCAAGTACATCTTCTTTTGTTAATGGTTGGTCTAATAAGTCGTAGATTTGATCAATATAATTATAAATGTTTTCTAAATTTTTCTCTACTAGAGATTTAAGTTCTTCTTTATTAATAACCATATCAGAATGGGCGATAACAAAGAAATCTGCATCGATTTCTTCTAAAGATTTTAGGGTATTTATGCTATCTTCAATATTAAACAGATATGGAAAAGAGTATTTCTCTAGTATCTTTTCACTAAAGATACAATCACCTAAAAAGCAAACCTTATCTGGTGTAATTATACCGATTTGTTCATGTGAGTGCCCTTTTAAAGATATTATTTCAAATTTTTCGTCATTGATTTTATTTATACCATAATCTAATACAAAATCAACATTGTGAGGTTTTCTATCTTTATTAAATCTTTTTAGTGGTGCTGAATTACATATTATAAAAGATCTTATCTCTTTATTTTCCATGTAGAGTTTCTCTTTTTCAGAAGTATAAACTAAAGTACCAGGGTAGTTCTTTCTAAAATAAGGATTACCACCGCAATGATCTTCATGACTATGAGTATTGATAATATACTTAGGATGAAGATTTTTTTCCTTTAGAACTCCATCTATTTTTTTTCCGTGAGTAACACCTATACCAGAATCAACTAATAAGGCAAATTTGTTTTTGAAAATATAAACCCCAATATTTGTATTTCCTTTTATTAAATGAGTGGATCCATTAATTTTTTCGAATTTCATTTCCATAGAATAATCCCCTTTGTTTCAGTTTACAGTGTACTAATTTATGTCATATATTAACACAACATATGAGTTTTATCAATCATGATTGATAAATTTCAATGTACAAATGCATATATAGCTACAAAGACACTCCACTTCACTAAGAAATTCTAATTCATTTTCTTAAATATATGCTTCTTCTACTCACTAAAGGATGGAATTTATAAATTAGTTCAAAAATTTTACATAATACTGTAATGTCTTGAAATAACTGCATTTGATAAGTATGGAATTCCTGAAAAAATATATAAATTCATATACAACAAGAAAAAATAATTAACAAAAAAGATAATTAGCATTTGCCAAAAACAAAAACATGGTATATAATAAATATAGCATATGCCAACAACAATAATAAGGAGTGTTAAATTATGAAAATATTAGTATCATCATTCGGAAAAGAAAAAAATTCAAACGTAGACTCAAGATTTGGGAGATGTTCATATTTTCAAATCTATAATTCTGAAACAGGAGAATATTTAGTAGAAGAAAATTCAGGTGTGACTGCCACTCAAGGAGCTGGAATTAGTGCAGCACAACAAGCTGTTGATCATGGAGTTGAAATAGTAATTACTGGTTTTGCTGGTCCTAATGCTTACAAAATATTAGATGGTTCAGATGTTAAAATCTTTTCATGCGATGAACAACCAGTAGAAAAAGCTATCGAAGCTTACTTAAATGGGGATTTAAAAGAGATAAGTACTCCAGGACCTGCTCATAGAGGTATGGCTAAATAGAAAGGGAGCGTGTCGAATTGAATATAGCTGTTTTAAGTGGAAAAGGGGGGACAGGGAAAACTACAGTTTCTACAAATCTTGCAAAACTTTTAGAAGCTACATATGTAGATTGTGATGTGGAGGAACCAAATGGTTTTATATTTTTAAAGCCTGAAGTAAACCATAGAGAAGATGTAGAAGTGATATACCCTGATATTGATAAAGAAAAATGCATTAAATGTGGTGAATGTGCTAAAGCATGTAAATTTAATGCTTTGGCTATGACTAAAAAAGACGTTATTTTATTTGATAAATTATGTCATGGTTGTGGTGTTTGTGAAGTTGTTTGCCCAAGTGATGCTATTAATTTTGAAAAAAGAAAAACTGGAATTATTGAAAGTGGATTCTCAGGAGAAACTTTATGTAAAAGAGGTCTTTTAGATATTGGTGAGCCAATGGCTGTTCCAGTAATTGAAAAACTTTTAGAGACTGTGAATAAAGGTATTAACATATTAGATAGTTCACCTGGAACTTCATGTAATGCAGTTAACATTTTATATAGATCTCAAATGGCTGTACTTGTTACAGAAACTACTGAATTTGCTTTACATGATTTAAATTTAGCAGTTTCTTTATGTAGAAAAATGAATATTCCATTTGGAGTAGTTATTAATAAAGAAGTTGATGAAAATAATATAATAAGAAATTATTGTAAAAAAGAAGATATAAAAGTTTTAGGTGCTATTCCATATTCAAAAGATATTGCTAGATGTTATTCAAAAGGTGAAATGTTAGCTGATAATTTTAAATATAGAAAGTATTTTAAGAACATAGCAAATGAAATAAAGGTGGTGATTCCATGGAGTTAGTTGTCATCAGTGGAAAAGGAGGAACTGGAAAAACTACTATAGCTGTAGCTTTATCAGAATTAGCTCATAATGTTATAAAAGCTGACTGTGATGTGGATGCACCAAATTTATATCTCATGTACAAAGGTGAAGATATTAGTAAAGCAGATTTTGTAACAGGCAACTCAGCTAAAATAAATTCGGATATATGTATTGAATGTGGAAAATGTGTAGAAGTATGTAGATTCAATGCTATACAAGATTTTGTTATAAATTCTTATAAATGTGAAGGGTGTGGTGCATGCAGTATTGTTTGTCCTGTAGGTGCTGCAGAACTAAAAGAAGATATTGGAGCTAAAACAATAGTTACAAATTCATCTAAAGGAATAATTTCTAGAGCAGAAATGGAAATTGGGGCAGATGGTTCAGGTAAATTAATTACTGAAGTTAGAAGAAATGCTGAGAAATATGAAAATGAAGATACTATTACTATAATTGATGGTTCTCCTGGTATAGGATGTGCTGTTATATCTTCTATAACTAATTCAGATTATTCCTTAGTTGTAACTGAACCAACAAAATCTGGTTTAGAAGATATGATGAGAGTACTTTCTGTATGTGAATATTTTAATGTACAATCATTTGTTTGTATAAATAAATGGGACATAAATGCTGAAGTAACTAATGAAATAAAAGAGTATTGCAAAAGTAAAAATATTAAAATTATTGGCGAGATTCCATATGACGATAGCGTAATGAAAGCAATTAATGAATTAAAACCGATAACAGAATATGAAAATAGTAGTGCTAATAAGGCTATTCGCAGTATGTGGGAAAATTTAAAAATAGACACAAAGTATCAGATTGAATCTTAGGAGGTTTTTTATATGAAAATAGCAGTAGCAGTAACTGATGGATTAGTAAGTCAACACTTTGGACATTGTGAGATTTTTAAGATTTACGAAGTGGATGAAGATAAGGTTGTAAATAGTATAGATGTTGATAATCCAGGACATAGACCAGGATTCTTACCAGTATTTTTACATGATCAAGGAGCAGATATGATTGTTGCAGGAGGAATGGGTGGTGCAGCACAAGACTTATTCAAAGAGAATGGTATAAAAGTTGTTGTTGGCGCTTCAGGAAATCCTGATACAGTTATTAAAGGCGTTATTGATGGAAGTATCAAATCAACTGGCACTGTGTGTCAACACTAATAAATTTGATTTTGTTCGAAATAATGATGATAGTAAAAAGTAACTTGTCACTATAAATTGCGAAGCGATTTTCTTCGCAATTTATGGCTATTATTCAAATAACACCTTTAAATAGAATCAAAAATTTATATGACACTTTTAATAAAGCTAAAATTTTGTTATTATTGATAAAGTGCAAAGATTAAATAAGAAGGTGATTATAATAAAAGATATAGAAAGAATCGAACAAATGATAATTAAAAACGGCTTTAAAATGACTTTTCAAAGAAGATTAATTTTAAAAGAATTATTTTATTCAAATAAACATATGAAAGCAGAAGAGCTGTTTAATAGAGTTAAAAGTAAAAATATTGGGCTTGCGACGGTTTATAGAACCTTGAAAATTCTTACTGATTTAAATATAATAAAGGAAATGAGTATTGATGATGTAAATTATTATGAAATGAAATTGTTTAGTAAAAAATCTCTTCATATTCATATGAAATGTTTAAAATGTGGTAGAATAGTTGATATAGACGATGAAGAAATAATTTATAATTATCTGAGGTTAAATATTAGTTTAGAGAAGAAATATGAAATAGAAATCAAAGATACTAATTTAGTTTTCCAAGGTATATGTAAATCATGCAAGGAGAAAGAGAATGCCTAGACCAACAAAATGGAGAAGAGTTCAATTTCAACCAGGAAGTACATATTTTGTACCTGCTGATAAAAGAAACTGTGAAATTGAAGAAATAGTTTTAAAAGTAGAAGAAGTTGAAGCAATGAGATTAAAAGATATTGAAAATTTAAATCAAGAACAATGTGCAGAAAAAATGTTGGTATCACGTCAAACTTTTCAGAATATAATTGATAAAGCAAGAGAAAAAGTCGCAAGAGCTTTAATTGAAGGAAAAGCTATAAGAATTGCTGGGGGAAAATATACTTTTAATGTATGCAAAATGAGATGTATTGAATGTGGAGAAATTTTTGATATGAATTATGAGAAAAATCAAATCAAATGTCCTAAATGTGAATCAGATAAGGTGACTTGTGTGAAAAAAGAGGGCTTTTGCCATAAAAAGTGTAATAAACACAATTGAAATAATGTATCACAAATACTATATTTATGACTCATTTATATGACATAATACGAAATTGAGTAAATTGTTTGAAAATTAAAAATATTTAAAGCGCCAATTTTAGTCTAAAATAAGGTAAATATACTAAATGTAATATATTTTTTATTTTAATATGCGGAATATTTATTTAAAAAATATTGACAAGCTTTAAAAAATGTTGTATATTATTTATGTGATTGGGATTTGTAAATAATGTAAAAATCTCAATACATAATTTCTACTATCATGAAGCAGTTGACCTAAAGGCAATTGACCTAATTAAAATGTGTGAAATTTTGTATAAAAGTAAGCAGTTGACCCAGCAGCAATTGACTTACTTTTTTTCTTTTTTGAAAACAAAAAAGCATATACAGTTACAAAGTCACTTCACTAAGAAATTCTATTGATATTTAATATAAATAAAGCTTACATAATGTAAGCCCTGGCAGTTGATAACATCTGAAGATTATAATTATTTATCTTTAGATTTTTTTATAGTTAAAATTTGAATGAAGATAAGTATACCAAAAAGTATAATGAATAGATATCCTATATTATAGAAAAAATACTCTATATTTAATATAAATTCACGAGGAATAAACTCTGATAAAAATAAGGTATAATGAGTTACCTTTCGTATTACTGATAGTAGCATAAATCCTATACCTACCATAAAACAGTAGAAATAGTATTGTAATTTATTCATTTTATTTCCTCCAATTTCTATAGTATTTATATACGCCTTTTTTAAACTAGCCCAATTATTAATTTCCCCGCTACTGCAATTGACATAGTTATAAAGATTGGTTTTATTAGTTTTGCTCCGTCTTTAATAGCTAGTCCACTTCCTACTTTTGCTCCAAGAATCATAGAAATACCTACTGGTAAGCCAAGTGCATAATATATTTGACCATTCAAAGCGAACATAAATAGAGAAGTTATATTACTTACAAAGTTAAGTATTTTTGCATTTCCAGAAGCATTAGTAAAGTCAAATCTAAAAATTTTAATAAATAAAAACATTAAAAATGATCCTGTACCTGGTCCAAAGAAACCATCGTAAAAACCTAAAGAAAACGCCATTAGTATTCCTAGAAAGATAGTTATTTTTGTAGTTCCTTTGAAATTGTTTTCTACACCTAGATTTTTATTGAATAAGCTATAAATGGCTATAATAAATATCATTATTAATATAAATGATGATAAATAAGTTTCTTCTATTAATAGTACTGTTTTAACACCAATTATTGAGCCGATTAAAGTAAAAGGTATTAAATATTTCAAAAGATTAAAATTTACTTTTCCTGATTTAGCAAAATTGAATGAAGATGTTATTGAGCCAAAGCTCGCGGCAAATTTATTTGTACCAAGAGCAAAATGAGCAGGAACACCTGCTGCAAGATATGCAGGCAAAGAAATAATTCCACCACCACCAGCAATTGAGTCAACAAAAGCTGCTAAGAAGCCGAATACACATAATATTATTATTTTTGTCATATTAGTCAAAACCCCCTTTTTTAGTTGACAGTTTACAGTTATCAGCTGATAGTTTACAGTCTAGGATAACATTTTATAAAATGTAAGTCGTTTACTGGTATTTTCATACTTTATCATTTTAAAGGATAAAGTAAGTCTTGTCTATAAGTTTAGAGCCATGTTTTACTCAGTAGATTTATACCCTTTGGAATGTCTTCAACATTTATTCCTGCAAATCCAATAAAAATTAATGGAGGATTGTTTTTGAACTCATTCATATAATAAATTGATGTAGGGTTCACTTTTATACCTTTATTTCGTGCTGAGTTTAGTAGTTCTGATTCATCCATATCGTTTGATACTCTTATTAGAATATGAAGCCCTGAATCAGCACCTATTATTTTAGCTTTATCTCCAAAATATTTATTTATTGAATTAATTAATGTATCTTGTTTCTTTTTATAAATTGATCTACACTTTTTTAAATGTTTGTGCCAATGACCTTCCTGAATAAAAATTTGTAGGGCTTTCTGATTAATACGTGGAACAGGCTGTTCATAAATTCTAAAGTTCTCTTCATAAATATTAAGAATATTTTCTGGCAATACTAAATAACTTATACGCATAGAAGGCATTAATGACTTTGAAAATGTACCTAAATAGATAACTTTGCCTTTAGAGTCTAAGCTTTGAAGTGCTGGAATGGGTTTTCCTTTGTATCTAAATTCTCCATCATAATCATCCTCTATAATAAATGCATTTTCATTTGATGCCCATTTTAGTAATTCTAACCTTTTAGAAATGGGCATAACAGTACCAAGAGGAAATTGATGAGAAGGTGTAATATACATAATTTTTGATTTGGATTTTTTTAGTATTTCTAAGTTAATTCCATCATCAGCGACAGGTATTGGATTAATATAGAATCCATTATGCTGAAAAACTAACCTAGCACCTATGTAACCAGGATCTTCAAAAGCTATTGATTTGCTTATTTTAGATAGAATTAATGAAAGTATACTTAATGATTGTTGAGTTCCAGCTCCAATTAAAATTTGTTGAGGTGAACAAATTACTCCTCTTGATTGGTAAATATATTTAGCAATTTGAGATCTTAGTTCTAAATCGCCTTTATGGTCTCCATAAAGTAGTAAATCTTTTTCTTCAGGTAATATAGACTTTGACATTATTTTTCTGAAAGTAGCAAATGGAAAGGAATTTAAATCTACTTGGCCGTTGCTAAAATCATAATTAATAATTTCTTTTAATTGCTGGGTATTCTTTTCGATTCGAGTATTGTTCTCATCAAGCCTTTTTAATAGTTCTTTATCTATATTTTGAATAAAAAAGCCTGACTTGTTCTTGCTTACAATATAACCTTCGGCTAATAGCTGCTGGTAGGCACTATTAACAGTATTTTTACTTACATTCATATCTCCAGACAAAGCTCTTATAGAAGGTAATTTGCTACCTGATGGAATGTTGCCTCTTACAATTTCATTTTTAATATATTCATATATTTGCATGTATAGTGGAATAGATGAATTTGTATTTATAATTGGTGTGATATTTAACATAAAAACCCCCTTTTTCAGTTAATAGTTCACTGAAATAACTGTACCTATTAAAATTAGAAAAATTGTATCTTTTAAGAATGACAAAATCTCATTATAATAATTATAACAATGATGTAAAGGGGTATGGGGATGTTGAATAATGTTTTTACTATAGAATCATCAAAGAATAAATTTTATGAAGAGAATAATCCAGTGGATTTAGTTAAGGAATATGGTAGTCCATTATATGTTTATAATGAAAAGATATTAAGAGATAGATGTAGAAAAATAAAAAATCTCGTGAAGTATCCTAAATTTGTAGTTAATTATTCTGCAAAGGCAAATAGTAATCTACATTTATTAAAGATAATTAAAGAAGAAGGCCTTAAAGTTGATGCTATGTCACCAGGAGAAATTTTCGTTCAAATGGAGGCGGGATTTAAGCCTGAGGAAATCTTTTTTGTTTGTAATAATGTATCAAAAGATGAGATGTTATATGCTATTGAAAAAGGTGTAACCGTAAGTGTAGATTCTTTGTCTCAGCTAGAACTCTTTGGAAAGATAAATAAAGGCGGAAAGGTTGCTATTAGATTTAATCCAGGTGTTGGAGTGGGACATAGTGATAAAGTAGTTACAGGAGGAAAGAAAACTAAGTTTGGTGTAGATCCTAATTATATTAATAAAGTAAAAGAGATATTAATAAACTACAATTTAAAGTTGGTAGGGATAAATCAACATTTAGGTTCATTGTTTATGGAAAAAACATCATTTATACAAGGAGTAAAATCAATTCTATCAATTGCAAAGAATTTTGAGGATTTAGAATTTGTAGATATCGGTGGAGGTTATGGGGTGCCCTATAAAAAACAGAATGGGGAAGAATCTCTTGATTTAATAGATTTAGGGCAGGAGTTAGACAGTGTAATTGAGGAATGGGTTAAAGAGTATGGTAAAGAAATTACGTTGAAAACTGAACCAGGTAGATTTGTAGTTGCGGAATGTGGAATTTTACTAGGAACTGTTCATTCTATTAAGGATAATTATAATACTAAATATATAGGTACTGATTTAGGGTTCAATGTACTTAAGAGACCGGTAATTTATGATTCACATCACGATATTGAAATAATGAGGGGAACGTCAATAGTATCAGAAAAAACTGAAAAAGTGAATATAGTAGGTAATATTTGTGAGAGTGGAGACATTATTGCAAAGGACAGATTATTACCGGAAATATTTGAAGATGATATCATAGGGGTTTTGGATGCAGGTGCATATGGGTTTGCAATGAGTTCAAATTATAATAATAGACTTCGTCCAGCAGAAATATTGATTAGACAAGATGGTTCAGTGGAAGTGATTAGAAAAACAGATAAATTAGAGGACTTACTAAAGGGATTTTAGTCAATGTATAATTGTGCATTGAATAAACCTACTTGTTTATCTACAAAAAACTGATATAATTATTTAAAGGGAGTTGCATAATTGACAGACTAAATTATGCAATTTCTTTTTGTAATGTTTTAGATATTTCTGAGAAAAGTCGAATATCTACCTTAATTGTGTACTATCCATAGTACATTGTGAATCTTAAGAAAAGCGGGAGTGAGAAAATTGAAAAAGCGAAAAGTATATGAACTTGATATAGAAAGTACTGAATTTCCAGGGTTTGGTGTTGCATATAAAGAAAATAAAAAAGTATTGATCAAAGGTGCGTTGCCTGGACAAAAGGTTACTGCTTTTGTTAGAAAATTCAAGAGTGGAAATGCAATGGCAAATTTAAATGATATTTTAGAGGACGTAGATTATAAAATAGAACCGGAATGTCCTGTTTTTGAAATATGTGGCGGGTGTTCTCATCAATTTATTTCTTATGAAAAACAATTAGAATTTAAGGAAGATCAACTTTTGAAGTTGTTTGAGAAAGCTGAAATAAGTGGATTTGAATTCTTAGGTGTAGATGGAAGTCCTGAAGTTTTTGAATATAGAAATAAAATGGAATTCTCTTTTGGAGATATGGAAAAGGGTGGAGAACTTTGCCTTGGAATGCATATGAAAGGAAGAAGTTTTTCTATAGTAACAGCTGATCAATGTAAAATAGTTGATGGAGACTTTAGATTAGTATTAAAAACTGTATTAGATTATTTTAGAAGCAAAGATTTAAAACACTATAGAATTATGGCTCGTGAAGGATATCTGAGAAATTTATTAATAAGAAAAGGTAAGAATACTGGTGACTTAATGATAGGTATTGTTACTACTTCCCAAGTAGATTTTGATATGAGTGAAATAACTGAAATATTAAAATCACTAGATTATAAAGGTGAATTAAAGAGTCTTTTACATATAGTAAATGATTCTCTATCAGATACTGTTCAAGCAGATGAAGTGAGAGTATTGTATGGTGAAGATTATATTACCGAGGAAATATTAGGTCTTAAATTCAAAATATCGCCTTTCTCGTTCTTCCAAACAAATTCATTAGGAGCGGAAAAACTATATAGTATTGTGCGTGATTTTATGGGAGATGCTGATAATAAAACTGTTTTTGATCTATATTGTGGAACTGGAACTATTGGTCAAATAGTAGCGCAAAATGCTAAAAAGGTTGTTGGTGTTGAATTAATAGAAGAAGCAGTAGAAGCGGCTAAAGAAAATGCTAAGTTAAATGGGTTAAATAACTGTGAATTTATTGCTGGTGACGTGAAAAATGTAATTCAAAATCTTAAAGAGAATCCTGATATTATTATTCTAGATCCACCTAGACCGGGAGTTCACCCAGTAGCCTTGGATTATGTGTTGAAGTTTGATGCTAAAGAAATAATTTATGTTTCTTGTAATCCAAAGACTTTGGTTAATGATTTGAAGGTGCTATTGGAAGGTGATTATAAGATAGAGTGTGTAAAGGGAATGGATTTATTTCCCATGACGCCTCACTTGGAAAGTATAGTCCGCTTAACTAAGTAACTATAATGTTTTATGGAGTATGCGGGACAGTAGGTAGATTTGTGTAAAAACAAATCTACCTACTATCTTTTTTTGTATGATTAGTTGGTAGTTTTGGAATAATATACTATGAAAAATTTAAGGAGGAAAATTTATGACAAAGAAAATTGA